>DASZFO010000355.1 GCA_035939775.1 Pirellulales bacterium
GTCCTCGGTAAGGATGGCCGGATGTTTGCCCGTAATGCCGCCACCAACCCTCCATCCACTCCCAGCGACGGAATGGGATATCTTGGCTCAACGCGTTCCATTGCATCCGCCACGGCTGCAACTCGCCCAGCGTCGAGAGCCGAACCACGTCGAACGGAGCGCGGCTCGGCTGGTTGGGGGAAGTCGTCATACGCGGCAGTTCGATCGGATGGCAAGTCGGCCGGTTTGCGGCCCGCAAGTTGTGAGCGCTTTGCGCGAGACAATTCGGCTGGCGGTCCCAACCGGCGCGGTCCGGCCAGCGCGCGGTGTCTCGCAAGCAAACTCTCTGTCACATTGCCGTGATTGGCAAATTCGCGGGCCCCGAGCCGAGATGGAGAATGCGGCGGTTCGGAGCGTTGCGTTTCTGCATCACGGCGGCGATTGCGAAACAATGCGTTTCCTAGCGGCAACGAGCGAGGGGCGAAACAAACTGGCGGCGACGGGCGAACGTCCGAACGCATCCCTTCAAAAACCATTTGCAAGCACGCACTTCGGCAATGTCCGGACCCTCGGATTGGCAGCGGCGGGCGACGCTGGCATCTGTTTTGCAAACGTCGAACTCGAACAATCGGACCGCTCACAACGCCGGCCGATCGCTCGCCCCTTGAATCAGGAACTTTCGACCCATGTCGCAATTCCGTCAGCAAACCATCACTCCGACCGACGTGCTCAAGCTCTTGGTGGCAAATCCCCTTCGCTGGATTGCTCCAACCGTAGTGCTCGCGGCGGCCGCGTTCGCCTATGCCCTGGCGCGGCCGGCGGTCTGGGAGGCCTCGCAAGCTCTCACGGTTCGCGACGAAGCCGTCGGCGGCGATCGGCCCGGCAAGTTCCACGTGGTCGAGGACATGAAAACCGTTCAGGAGACGATCCTGGAACTCGCCAAGAGTCATGCCGTGCTCGCAGCCACGCTCAAGCGGATCGGCCCGCCGAGCGATCGACAAAGTCAGTTGGCCTGGCCGACCGATCAAGAAGTCGCCGCATTCCAAGGGACCGTCAAGCTGAGTCCGCCGAAGGGGGCCGAATTCGGCAAGACGGAGGTATTCTATCTCCAAGTGCAGAGCAATGACCGCGAGCGAGCCATTACTCTGGCCTCCGCCTTGAGCGATCAACTCAAGCAACGGTTCGCCGATCTCCGCGACAGTAAGGCCCAAAGCATGGTCGATGAACTCTCCAAGACGGTAACGCTCGCCGAGACCGATCTCACGACGGCCAGCGACCGGCTTGCCCGAATCGACGCCGAGGTCGGGTCCGATCTGGGCGAACTCCGGACCCTAGCGGACGCTGCGATGGGAGACAGCCCTTTGCGACGTTCGGTCACCGAAATGGAAACTGAGCTGCGCAGCGCTCAGGCGACTAATCGGGCGAACGAAGAGCTGCTCCAGTTATTGGAAGGCTCGCAGAACGATCCGAAATTCCTGCTGGCCGCTTCGAGCCGCCTTCTCGAAGCCCAGCCTGCGCTGCGTCGCCTCAAGGATAGCCTGATGGACGCCCAACTCCACACGGCGCAGTTGCTCGGCAGCATGGCCGAGGCCCATCCGCACGTGCAGGCCGCCAAGGCCATCGAACAAGAGATCGGCCAGCACATTAGCGAGGAGGTCGAGGCCGCGATCGGCGGCGTGAAGCTGGAACTGCACCTTTCCGCCGAACGCTGTGCCGCGCTCGACAAACAACTTGCCGCCGCCAAGGATCGGCTCAGCAAGCTGGCCGAGATTCGGGCCGGTTATGCCAATCTTGCGGCCGAAGTACATCGCCGCACCGACACGCTGCGGAGCGCCGAGAACCAACTTGCCGAAGCCCGTGCCAGCCAAGCGGGCGCGCACTCGGCCAGCCTGATCAGCCGGATCGACATCCCGGATACCGGAGCGAGTCCGATCGGCCCGAGCCGGAGCGTGATCGTGCTGGGAGGGGCGGCCGGCGGATTTCTGCTCGGGCTGGCCATCCTGTTTCTGACGATCCAATCGTCACAACTGGAGGCCGCCGAGGTGAAAGGCCCAATTTACGGCACGACGCAGAATTCGACGACCACGACCAACGGCCACACTTTCGCCGCCCCGTATGCTGTCGTCAACGGCGATTCTCGGCCGAATGGCAAGCCGGCGACGGCGACCCATGGCCTATCCTTCAAGGAGGCACTGACCAAGATTGAAGCCGGCAACCGCCGCTCTCGCTAGAACTCATGGAACTGCTGATCGCGATCGCCGCGCTGGTTGCCGGGGCGTGGCTCATCTTTTTTACGCTTCGCGGCTCGCTCGTGGCCGGATGTCTGGCGTTTCTGCTGATCGCGAGTTGCTTCGGCTACCCATTTCTACATTTCGACCTGGGACCAATTCCCGTCACGCTCGATCGACTGGCGATCCTGGGACTGGCCGGCATGTATATCGTGCAACGCTACCTCGGGCTGGCCGACCCGAAGCCGCTGCAGACGGTCGACAAGCTGCTCTTGGCCTTCCTCGGCCTGCTCGTATTCAGCACGTTCACTCACAATTGGCGCGACAATCCGCCGGGCTACGTGCCGCCTGTTTGGCGGTTGGTTACCGGTTTTCTGACTCCGGCAATCATATTTTGGCTGGCGAGACAATCGCGGCTCTTCGAGCGGCGCGTCGCGCTGGTTCACGGAGCGCTCGCCTGTTTTGGAATCTATCTCGCGGCAACAGGGCTCGCCGAGATCAGCCGACAATGGTGGCTCGTTTTCCCGACGTACATCGCGGACTCGACGGTCGGCCTTCATTTTGGCCGGGCACGCGGGCCGATGGTGCAAGCGGTCATCTACGGCTTCTTCCTGGGAGTGACGATGCTGGCAGGCTTTGTCTGGCGAGACCGTTGGAATCGCCTGGGGCAGTTGATTTGGCTGCTGTTGATTTCCTTGGAACTGGCTGCGTTGGGCTTTACTTATACGCGGAGCGTATGGATCGGCACCGCATTGGCCATCTTCGTCGTGCTCGGGCTGACACTGCGCGGCGCCTGGCGGCCGCTGGTGCTGGGATGCCTGGTGTCGGCGGCGCTCGTGCTGAGCGTCGCCGAATTGGATAGCCTGGCCAATCTGCAGCGCGAAGGGAATGCCAGCGAAGCTCGCGAATCCGCCGGGATGCGGGCTTGCTTCGCCTATGTCTCCTGGGAGATGTTCTTGGACCGGCCAATTCTGGGCTTTGGATTCGGCCAGTTCTTCAAGGAAAAACTCCCCTATCTGAGCGATCGGACCACGCCGCTGGAGTTGGAATTGATTCGCGACTACATCCATCACAACACGTATTTGAGCTTGCTCACGGAGACGGGATTGATCGGGCTGTCGCTGTACGTGGCGATTCTGCTCTATTGGGCCCGCTGCGGCTGGCGACTCTGTCGCGATAGCAATCCACGGTGGATGCGCGCCCACGGCATTTTGCTGCTCGGAGCAATGGCCACCTACGCGGTGCAGATGCTGTTCCACGAGGTGAGCTACACCACGCTCGACAATTCCTTGTTGTTTCTTCTGGCAGGCATCGCCGTCGGCCTCGATACGCGGGCCAGAGGCAGGAGCCCTGAAGCGGATCAAAGCCACGCGGCGGCATTTTCGCTCCGTCCGATTGGGATTACGCCCGTATACAACGATTAGAATACCATGCGCGCGATCCGATATGGTTCACATCGCGTGGAGTTTCGACAACGGAGCATTTCCGGAATGCAACGCGGCGATTGTGAATCTCGTATTCGTCGGCGGTCATCTGGCGCCGAACGCAACGCTCCACCAATAGTTGCGCGGAACGCGACCGTCGATAGCCAACCCCGGCATGAGCTTTGCCTAACTGGCCTGTCGAGAATCGCCACAAGTCGCCTTGTTAGGAATTCCACCAGTGATTTCAGTCGCCCGTCAACCGCTGCGAGTGTTCGAACCCGAAAGCGATGTTGAAGTTTTTGCTCCGCCGGCCGAACGGCAATCCTCCCCAAGCGTTTCGAGCGCGGCAACTTGGAAATCCATTCGCTCCATTCCGACGACTAACTTTTCGCTGGCCCAATTGCGGTTGGAAGCCAACGAACCGCTGGTCGAACCGGAAGGGAATCTCGAGCGCGGTTACCGGATCGCCAAGCGGCTGCTCGATATTCTCGGCGCCGCCGTCTTCCTGGTCCTATTTTCGCCAATTCTGATCGGCGTTTTTATCGTGCTGTGGTTCGCGACCAAGGGAAAACCCATCATTCGGCAGGAGCGGGTCGGCCATTTGGGCCGGCGGTTTCCGATGTACAAATTCCGCACGATGCGGCTCGATGCCGACAAGTTGCAGCACCTCGTGCGCAACGAACAGAACGGCCCGATTTTCAAGAACCGGCACGATCCGAGGATCACACGGATTGGTCGGATTCTGCGGCGCACCAGCATCGACGAAATGCCACAGCTTTTCAACGTTTTGGTCGGTCATATGTCGCTGGTTGGGCCGCGGCCCCCGCTGGCCAAGGAGGTGGCCCAATACAAAGCCTGGCACCGCCGCCGGCTGGCCATCAAGCCTGGACTCACCTGTCTCTGGCAAATCAGCGGCCGGTCCGAAATCGGCTTCGATCAGTGGGTGCGGATGGACATCTGGTACGCCCGAAATCAGGACCTCCTGACCGACATCAAGCTCCTGGTCCGAACTCCACTCAGTGTATTAAGTTGCCGCGGCGCTTATTGAAGGCCGGCGCGGTGGGTCGGAGCAATCTATATTTGAACAGTAAACCGCCGCTTCCCCGCCGGCGCTAGCAGCGTCGGCCACGCACTGTCCAGTGGCCGTCGCTGCCAGCGTCGGGATCGCCCGATGTCGCTCCTCGTCGTTCAGTCCGATCCTCGGCAATCAAGCGCTGCCGAGAGTAGCATCCAGCGCTGGCGGCGACCCCGGCAGCCGCTCCGCGTGCTGCACGTCGTGAACGGCGAGCACTTTGCTGGCGCCGAACGCGTGCAGGACCTTCTCGCTCTTCGGCTGCCCGAATTCGGCATCGAAACGTCGTTCGTCTGCGTCAAGCCGAATCGGTTTCCCGCGGCGCGGCGATCGGCTGCGCCGCTCTATAAACTGCCGATGCGCGGCCGCTTCGATCTGCGGCCGGCGTGGAAGCTGGCCCGCCTGATTCGCGATGAGCACTTTGCGTTGCTCCACACGCACACGCCGCGGGCCGCGCTCGTGGGGCGAATCGCCGCCAGGCTGGCGCGGATCCCGATGGTCCATCACGTCCACGGTCAGACGGCGAACGAAGTCGGCCGACGTTGGCTCAGTCGATTCAGCGCGGTCGTCGAGCGGTTCAGCTTGTCAGAAGTCAAGGCCGTGATCGCCGTCTCGGAAAGCGCGGGGCGCTATATAGCGGCCCACGGCATCGCCTTAGAGCGCGTGCGAGTCGTGAGCAACGGAGTTCCGGCCAGCGAGCATCTCGCGCGGCGGTCGCCGCCGCAAGACCATTGGACGCTCGGCACGATCGCGCTTTTTCGCCCACGCAAGGGGCTAGAGCCGCTTCTCGATGCGCTCGCAATGCTTCGCAAACAGGGCGCGGCGGTTCGCCTCCGTGCAGTTGGATCGTTTCAAACCGCCGCCTACGAACGGAGCGTGCGCAACTATGCCGAACGCCTGGGGATTGAGGGGGCCATTGAGTGGACTGGTTTCAGTTCAGATGTCAACGGCGAGCTGGCCAAGCTGGATTTGCTCGTGTTTCCCAGCCTTCTTGCCGAGGGGCTGCCGATGGTCGTGATCGAGGCGATGGCAGCGGGCGTCCCCGTGATCGGCACTCGCGTCGACGGCGTCGCCGATGCGATCCGTGACGGCGTGGACGGCCTGCTGTGCGACCCGGGCGATGCAACCAGCCTGGCCGATGCGATTGGTCGGATCGTCCGCGGCGAAGCGAATTGGCATTCTCTGCGAACGAGCGCGTGGCGCCGCCAGCGCGACGTGTTTTCTGACCGGAGCATGGCCCGCGGGATGGCCGAACTCTATCGCGAGATTCTCTGCTGATTGCGTTGCGATTTAATCCGTGCCGCGTCACGGAACGCCGTGGAGGGCGTTCCAAATTAGGTCCGCGAAGCCGACTGTAGGGAATGGCCTCTGTGCCGTTCCACGGCAGAGACAATCGGGGAGTGTGTTATGAATCGTGTTCGGTTATTCGGCTTTGAGGTCGATGCGCTCCGCATGCGCGAGGCGGTCGCTCAACTGTTGAAATGGGCTGTCGAGCGCGACGGCGTCTGCCGTTTCGTCGTCACGCCGAACGCGGATCACGCCGTTCTCTTTCAGGAAAACATGAAGTTGCGGCAAGCCTATGCGTCCGCGAGTCTGGTCCTCGTCGATGGCATGCCGCTGCTGTTGGCGGCCAAGCTGCTCCGCCGCGGAGTGCCCGAGCGCGTGCCGGGGAGCGATCTGGTGCCGGCCCTGTTTTCGGCGGCCGGCGAAGGCCCCGAAACGCGGCGCTCGTTGCGGATTTATCTCTTGGGCGCAGCGCCCGGCGTCGCCGAGCGTGCAGCAGACCGGATCAAAGCGATGTGGACGGGAGTGGACGTCGTCGGGTGTTACAGCCCGCCGCTCGGGTTCGAGAGGAATCCCGGGGAAAACGAGGCCATCCTGGCGCGCATTGCGCAGTCCAAGTGCGACGTATTGATCGTTGGGCTCGGCGCCCCGAAGCAGGAACTCTGGGTGCTTGAGCATCAGACGCACATTGCCGCGCCGGTCGCCCTTTGCGTGGGCGCGACGATTGATTTTCTGGCCGGCGAAAAGGCTCGGGCCCCTCGCTGGATGCGGTGCGTTGGCTTGGAATGGCTCCATCGCCTGGGGAGCGAACCGCGGCGCTTGGCCCGCCGCTACCTACGCGATGCGATCCACCTTCCGCGGCTGCTGTGGCGCGAAATCCGCGGCACAACGATTAGACCGCGTTCGCCAGCAACGACCAGGACCACGCTTTCCAGATCAGCAAATATCGAATAAGTCAGGCCTCTGGCCTGACAATCCGGCCTGTGGATCGAGGCGGGGCCGAAGCAGTCGAAGTCAGGCCAATGGCCTGACCTACGCGAGATCCGGTCAGCTCGCTCAATTTCCACCGCCCAAAAGCGGATTGGAGTTGTCGGTCTTGATCATCGAGCTGGGGATTTGAAAGTGCAAATCCTCGTCTTGCCCGATCGCTTTGCCGGAGAGCGTCAGCCGCGCCGATTCGACGTCTGCCCAGAGCAAGGGGAATACGAGCGCATCGTTGACGGATTGCCCGGCGGAAATCGGCGCGGCAGGCTTGGTTCCTCGGATGACAGCATCGTCGGGAAACTTGATGTGCTTGTGCTCGCGACCGTGATCGTCGACCAACAGTGAATCGATCGCCGACTCTTCCGCTTTCTGTCCCATCCAGCCTTTATAGTCGACGCTCCCGGCGGCATCGGTGTTCTTGATCTTGAACCAGACCGTCAAATAAGGATCGGGCGTGACATCGAACAACTCCGCCAAGCCGCCTACCGGATAAGTCGGTACCTTTCCGACCAGCACCTTCGTGATGGTCACTTGCAGCGATCCCGATCCCTGCGGCTCGTTCTTCTCTGCGGCCGCCCATTTAATGGAGGCGCCAGAGTGCGCAGCGGTCGCGGCATCACCATCGGTCGCGGAATCCGTCGAGTTGCTATCGGTCTTGGTGGCGACCGCCAGCCCCCTGCCGTTGGCATCACCGTCAAAGATGAGCTGCGGCCGACGCACTTTAGAATTCTGGCCGCCAGCCACCCTTTGATAGGCGCCCAGAGCAAATTTGAGCGGATCGAGATCATCGCGCGGGTCGCCCCCGGCGGCCGCCATATTCGCGCCACGAACAAACTTGGCTGCCGCCGCCGAGGGCGTTAGCTTCGGTTTTACGGACTCAGCGTCTTGATCATCCGCGCGTTGCGTTGGCAAAGCCGCATTGCGAGCCGCCGTGCTCGCAACGCTGTCCGCGACGTGCGAATCGCCGTGCCTGTTCGAAGACGCAATGATCCCGATGAGCAATCCAACGGCCACGGTGCCGATTCCGATCGCCGCGATCACCAAATCCCGTCGCGCTTTCTCCGGAATGCCGCTGCTTTGTCTGGCCGTGTTTACCACGCGCCAGCCTCCGACCTTGCGCAAGCCGGAAGAACTCGCGGGCGATTCCGTGATGATGGGGGCCGAACTCGATTCCGTCGTTGTCAGGGGTGGCGGCGCCGAGTTGCCGAGGCGCAAATCATCTAGCGACACAGCCGCCGGCGCCGGCAAGCTCGCCGGCGGCATCGGCATCGCGGCCTGCATGACAACGGCTGCCGTTGCCGGAGTTCCAACGAGCGGCGGAAAGACGGCGGGCGTCGATTCCGCAACCACCGGCGGCGCGGCAACGGCGAGCGGCTCTGGCACCGGAGGTGGAGTCGGTTCCGGCGGCGGAGGAGGCGGCGATGCGATGGTCGACTCGGGCACGATCAGAATCAATCCGCATCCCGGACAATCGGCATTGCGGCCAACGTCGGCGTCCGCGGCTTCGATCAACATGCCGCAACGGTGACAATTGAATCGGATCATCTGGCCACTTCTCGGCGCATACGAAGGCGGACACCGCGGCCATCCTTCCATCCCTCCACCACGCCTCAATTTTCGCGCACGATTCATCAGAATTCAAGGTCTATCAGCCTCGATGAGATGCTTGGAATCCCGGCGCCGGATTGTTTCGAACGCGTAACGGCGCGAATCCGTCGTTCAAAACCGTTCCGGTCGGTCCCCTCCCGCAAGCGCCGTTTCAGGCTTATACTCATTGGCGTTGCCGATCGGGCGCCAAATCGTTTCAGGGAAGGCTGCCATGTCCACAGCTCCTTTGTCGCGTTCGTCCAAGACAGAGCGTCCGATTCACAAGGCGGCAATCCTATTTGCCGGTGGACCCGCCCCAGCGGCCAATGCCGTTATCTCCACGGCGGCCGTTTCCTTCCTTCGCAACGGCATCCAAGTCGTCGGTGTCTTGAACGGCTACTCCCATTTGGTCGAATTCAGCAAGGAGCATCCACTCGTCGCGGGGAGCGACTACATCCCGATCGACCATAAGACTTTACGGCGGACCCGCAACTCGCAGGGAATCATTATCGGCACCGCACGGACGAACCCCGGCAAGGACGTTTCGCACCCGAGTCACCTTGACGATCCGGTGCGGTCTGCTCCTCTGCGGACCGTTTACGAGGCGCTCTGTTCGCTCGAGGTCGATGCGCTGGTCTCGATTGGCGGCGACGACACGCTCAAGACGGCCAATAAGTTCAAATTGTTTCAGGATCGACTTCCCGCCGGCAGCCGGCGGATTCCCGTGGTGCATCTGCCTAAGACCATCGACAACGACTACATGGGGATCGACTTCACGTTCGGCTATTTCACGGCCGTTGATACCATCGCCGGCGAAATCCGCAATCTGCTGGCCGATGCCGAGGCGAACCAGGCCTATTATCTCACCGAGGCGATGGGGCGCAGCGCCGGCTGGCTGGCCTACGGTGCGGCGATCGCCGGCGAGGCGAGCCTGGTCATGAGCGTCGAAGACGTCCACGGCCCCTATGCCGACACCGAAGAGTTCATTCATGCCAAGACCGGCGAGAAGCGGAATCGCATCGTGATGAAAGTCGATGAAGTCATCAACCGGATCGTCGAGACAATGCGGATTCGCGAGCAGGAGGGAAAGCAGTATGGCGTGATCGTCGTGGCCGAAGGGCTTGCCGAATTCCTGCCGGCCGACTTCCTCAAGGACATCCCGCGCGACGACCACGATCACATCAACATTGCTCAAGTGGGCCTGGGCCGGATGTTCGCCAAAGCGGTCGCGGATGAATACAAGAAACAGACCGGGCGGACGCGAAAGGTGACCGGGCTGCAACTCGGCTACGAAGCTCGCTGCGCCAAACCCAATTCGTTCGATGTGATGCTCGGCAGCCAGTTGGGCGTCGGGGCGTATCGTGCGCTTGTCGAGCAGCGACTCAACGGCGTGATGGTCTCCGTCTCGGGCCAGCTCGAGCTGCACTACGTCGATTTCGCCGAACTGGTCAATCCTGAAACGCTCGTGACGGTTGTCCGCCACGTCGATCCGGACTCCGATTTTCACAAGCTCGTGCGGTTCCTCGAAACCTACGTGAATAAGGAAGCGACCAATCGTGAAGAGCCGC
>DASZFO010000356.1 GCA_035939775.1 Pirellulales bacterium
CGGAGGAGCTGGATAATCCACTGGTCCGCATGTATCGCCGCAGCCGTGCCGAAGGCTTTGGCGCCGAAGTAAAGCGGCGAATCATGCTCGGCACGTACGCCCTGAGCGCCGGTTATTACGATGCCTATTATTTGAAGGCGCTCAAGGTGCGCCGCCTGATCCGCCAAGACTACGACGACGCTTTCCGCCAGGTCGATCTGATCGCCGGCCCGGTGACCTCGACCCCGGCCTTCAAGATCGGGGAAAAATCCGACGACCCGCTGGCGATGTACCTCGTCGATCTGTACACGGTGACGGCCAATCTCGCCGGCGTCGGCGGGATCGTGTTCCCGTGCGGATTCAGCTCCGGCAACCTCCCGATCGGCCTGCAACTTCAGGCGCCCCCGCTGGCCGAAGACCGCCTGCTGCGGGCGGCCCACATGTTCCAATCCGCCACCGACTGGCACAAGCGGCGCCCAGAGCCGCCGACGACCGGGGCGACCGCAGATGGACGCAGTTGAACGCGGATGTGCGCCGATTGATCCGATTTCGGAAAAAGTGATAGGCGCGGCATTTAAGGTTGCGAATGTACTTGGGTGTGGGTTCTTGGAGAAGATCTATGAGAATGCATTGGCTCATGAACTTCGAAAACTAGGGATCAAGGTTGAACAGCAGAAATCAATCGACGTTTACTACGATGGAGTGCTGGTCGGATTCTACATTTCAGATTTGTTCGTTGAAGATCAGTTGCCCGTGGAACTGAAAGTCGCCAAGGCCCTCGACGACGCCCATTTCGCTCAAGCATTAAACTTCCTCAAATCGTCGGGATTCAAAGTCGGACTTCTGATCAACTTCGGCAAAAGCAAAATCGAAATCAAGCGCATCGTCAACAGTTATTAATCTATTCACTCAGCCAATAATGTCGTGGCATCTGCGATCATCTGCGTCAATCGGCGTTCATCTGCGGTCCTGTCCTCGTCTGCCTGAAGTTCCATGAGTGAGTTATACACCGTCATCATCGGCCTCGAGGTCCACGTGCAGTTGCTCACGCGGACGAAGCTGTTCTGCGGATGCAGCACGCGGTTCGGCGCGCCCGCGAACACCCAGACCTGCCCGATCTGTATCGGAATGCCGGGCACCTTGCCCGTGATGAGCCGTCAGGCCTTCGAGCTGTCGCTCAAGAGCGCCATCGCTCTGAATTGCGACATTGCCCCGTTCACTAAATGGGACCGCAAGAACTATTATTATCCCGATCTTCCCAAGGGCTTTCAGATCAGCCAATACGACCTGCCGTTTTCCGACGATGGCTATCTGGCGATTAGCGATCCTAAGGGACGGTTCGAGCCGAAGCATATCGGCATCATCCGCGTCCATCTCGAAGAAGACGCTGGCAAGAGCATCCACGACGAGGTGGCGGGCAAGGCCGATAGCCGCATCGATCTCAATCGCACCGGCACGCCACTGATGGAAATCGTGAGCCAGCCCGACATGCGTTCAGCGCTCGAGGCGAAGGCCTATCTCACCGAGTTGAAGCTGCTGCTCACGTATCTCGGCGTCTCCGATTGCAACATGCAGGAAGGGAGCCTGCGCGTGGACGCGAATGTCAATTTGCACATCGACCTCCCCGACGGCCACGTCGCCAAGACGCCGATCGTCGAGATCAAGAACATGAACAGCTTTCGGGCCGTCGAGCGGGCGCTGGATTTCGAGGTCGATCGCCAGTACGACGTTTGGCGCGAGACGCGGCAGGAACTGGGCACGGTGCCGAAGCAGACCCGCGGCTGGGACGACGTGGCCAATGTGACCCGCGCCCAACGGCATAAAGAGGAGACGAGCGATTATCGCTATTTCCCCGAGCCGGATCTGGCGCCCGTCACTGTGACCGACGCGGAGATCGATCAGATTCGCTCTTCGCTCGGCGAATTGCCGGCGGACCTGCGAACCCGGCTCGAGGCGACCTACGGCATCAGCCCCTACGACAGCGACGTGCTCGTGAACCAGGGGCGCACGCTCGTCGAATACTTCGTCGAATTGGCCCGCCTCACAAACGACGGCAAGACGGCCAGCAACTGGATGCAGCAAGACGTGCTCCGCACGCTCAACGAGCGAAACATCCCAATCGAGCAGTTCCCGATCACGGCCGCGGCGCTCGGCGAATTGATCTCGCGCGTGCAAGCCGGCGATCTCGACACCAGCCGCGGCCGCGAAGTCTTCGCCGAGATGCTGGCCACCGGCCAATCCGCCGCGCAGGTGATCGCCGCCAAGGGAATCGCCCGCGTCGATGAATCCGAACTCATCGCGCTGTGCCAAGAAATCGTCGCGGCCAATCCCAAGATTGTGGCCGACATCAAATCCGGCAAACTCCAAGCCGCCGGCAACCTCGTCGGCCAAGTAAAAAAGCGGAATCCGAATGTCAACCCAGGGCGCGTGCGCGAGATTTGCTTGGAGCTGGCCAGTAGGACTTGAGACTCGCCACTTTACGTCGCGAAGACTTGGTCCGTGAGCCCCGCCTGAACGCTCATAGCGGGCTTGCCTCGGCGCAGGCTCGGTGTCATGATTTGAGTATTGAAGAGGGGCCTTGCGTATGACTCAAATGACGCCGGAGCTATCGCAAGCAATCCAGCAAGCTGGCGGAGAGCCGTTGCGTATCGTCGATCCCGCGACGAAAAAGACGTATGTCGTGATGCGGGAGGAGGTCTTTGATCGAGTCAGGATGCTCCTTGATGTCGACGAAGACGATCCCCGGGCTTTCTACCCCCTATTAGCCGACTTATCGCCTGAGGATTGGGAGGACGGTTCCGTTTACGGCTTGCCGGAATCGCCGTGAAGGCGCGGCGCGGCGATGTAGTGATCGTCGACTACCCTTACAGCGATGCCAGCGGGTCCAGGGTTCGGCCGGCCTTGGTCGTCCAAGGTGATTTGAACAACACTCGGTTGACGAGCACGATCGTTGCGATGATTACCAAGAACATCCAATTTGCGGCAACCGAACCGGCGCACCTATTGATTAACATTGACTCGCCCGATGGTAAGCGGTCAGGGTTGCACGTCACGTCGGCTGTCAGCTTCAACAATCTCTTCACCGTTCACGAGCAGCTCGTTCTCAAGACCATCGGCCGCCTGCCGCCGCCGTTGATGCTCCAGGTGGATGAATGCCTCAAGGCTGCCCTCGGAATTGCGTGAGGCTGGCGTATGAGCCGCATCATCACGCTGACCACCGATTTCGGTCTTGGCAGCCCGTATGTGGCGGCGATGAAGGGGGTGATTCTTTCGATACATCCGGCGGCGCGGGTGGTGGATATTGCGCACACGATTGGGGCGCAGAATGTTCGGCAGGCGGCGGTGCTGTTGGCGGAGGCGACGACTTGGTTTCCCGCCGGGACGATTCACGTCGCGGTGGTCGATCCGGGGGTCGGCACCGAGCGGCGAATTATTTATGCCCAGATCGGCGATCAGCAGTATCTTGCGCCCGATAACGGCCTGCTGAGCCGGCTGGCGCTCAAGACCCGCCCGTCGCGGATCATCACTCTCGAGAACCCCGAGCACTGGCTGCCGTCGGTCTCGAACACATTTCACGGTCGCGACATCATGGCCCCGGTCGCGGCGCAGCTCAGCTTGGGTATGGAGCCGGACCGGCTCGGCCCGAGCATTGCCGAGCTTGTGGAACTGAATTCGCCAGCGCCGCGAATCGGCGCGAATGAAATCAGCGGCTCGATCCTCTGGGTCGACGGCTTTGGCAACCTGATCACCGACATCACAGCCGGAATGCTGGCCGGGATCCCGGATCGCAGCCGCGCAACGGTCGAAATCGCCGGCCGCGCGATCCACGGCATCGATCGAACCTACGGCGACCGTCCTGTCAATACGCTCATGGCGCTCGTCGGATCAAGCGGGTATCTTGAAATCTCCACCGCAGGCGGCGACGCTCGCTCGCAGTTGAACTCTGATGCCGGCGGGCCGGTCACCGTGCGCTGGTAACGAATTCGTCATTCTCAGTCGCTATTTCACCTATGAACAACGACCCGAAACTCGGCACAGCGGCAAGCGACCGGCAGTGGTTCATCGTGAGCCGCTGGCAGGAATACGAAGGGGAAGCCCGCGCGAACCTGCTGCGTACGATCGGCATCGGGGCGTTTTACATCATTGAGTTGATTAACCACGGCGTGCAGATCGGGGCATTGCAATTGCCGCCCGTGGTCGGCGACCGGTTTCATCAGTCGGTAACGGCGCTGGCGGTGGCTTGGACGATGGTGGCTCTCGTGACGCTCGTCTGCCTGCGAACGCACGTGTTTCCCGCCGCGCTCAAATTCGCGACGACGGCCTGCGACATTGTCCTGCTGACCGCGGTGCTGCTGATCGCCGACGGGCCGCGCAGTCCGCTGGTGGTCGGCTACTTCTTGATTATCGCCTTGGCGGCGCTGCGGCTCAGCCTGAAGCTCGTTTGGCTGGCGACACTTGGTTCGATGACCGGTTACATTTTTCTGCTGGGTTATGTGAAATACTATGCGGCCGCGGAACGGGCCACGGCGATGAGCGTGCCGCGCTACTACCAGATGATCGTGTTAGTGGCCTTGGCGCTGGAGGGGGTCATCCTCGGGCAAGTGATCCGCCGCGTGCGGACGATGGCCGAGGATTTCGCCCGCCGCTTGGCACGGAAGGACGTGATCGGCGACAAGACGCCGTGACTTCGATGCTGTCCGCGAGTTCGCTCCGATGGAAAGAATGAAAGTTGCGGGCGCGCCGAAGAGTTGTTCCGAGTGCGATGCCCCGCTGAAGATTGGCGATAACAAATGTTGGCTGTGCGGCGAGAAATTCGAGCGGCCTGTCGGTTCTCCTGCGCAGGAGGAGGAGCGATCCGGCGAAATTCGAATAGCGCCAGTTGCCGATCGGCGTGAGCTGTACAAAACAAATCCGCTGGAGTTGTCGGGACCTAGGCCTGCTCGCACCGACCTCGACCGGACTTTCAGCCTGAGCACGGTATTCCTCTGGACGACGTTGGTTGCCGTGGTCACGGGCGTGGCGAGAATTGCACCCGGAGCGGGCGTATTGTTGGCCCTGCTGAGCGTGCCCGCGGCGCTGCGCACCATTGGAACCGCTCGTCACCGAATGAGAGCAACGGGAGAATCGATGAATACTCTCGAAAAGATCGAAGTGTTCGCAAGTTCCTTTGCGCTCGTCATCGCGATCATAGCCGCCGCGGCCGCCGCATTCGTGGCCGCGTGTACCACCGCGGCGGTGGGATCCGCGCCAATTCGGTTAATCGACGGCTCGCCTGCTCGCGTCGCGTCCGCCATAGTAGTAATCGCGATCGGAATCATTGGTGCATACCTGGCCGCGAAAAAGCTTATTCAAGATAATTGGCAAAAGGATTGACGTCCGCGACTTCGCGCGGCGAGGCCATCGCAGGACCGACCATGGATACAACCGTCCCTTCTGACTTGCCGACCACTTGCCCCGAGTGCGGCGCTGCACTTGTGCCGGGCGCAGCGAGATGTTGGCTCTGCGCGTTGAGACACGAGCGGCCGATCGCCGGCGATCATGTCGCGGCAACGCAATCGCTCCAAGAATCGCCGGTTGCGCCGAATCCGTACGCCTCGCCCGCTCCGCCGACCGATGTGCATTTGAACCGGACATTCAGCCTGAGCACGATGTTTCTTTGGACGACGTTGGTTGCCGTGGTCATGGGGGTCGCCGGAGTCGCGCCGGGGCTGGCCATCTTGCTGGCGATTCTGAGTTTGCCCGCCGCATTGCGAACGATCGGAATGGTTGGCCGCCGGACGCGTCAGTCTGGCCGCTCGCCAACCGTTGGGGAGAAGGTTGAACTGTTCGCCGCGTCGTTGGGAATCGTCTTCGTGATTTTCATCGGCGCCGCGGCCGCCTTTACGGCAACCTGTTTTCCGCTCGGACTGGCCGGTTTCGCCGCCAATGGCGAAAACATGAGCGGAGCCTTCATTATCGCGATACTCGTCGGAATTGTGGCCGGCGCCATCGCCGCGTATTTTCTGATTCGGGCACTGTGGCGCACTGGGAACTGAACCATGCAACTTCGCGACCATCGCTTCTTAGGCGTGACTCAGAGCCTCTGTCCCGAGTGTCTGGCCGTCGTGCCGGCGAAGATCATCGTGAAGGACACGGGACGCGTCTACTTTCGCAAGCGTTGTCCCGCGCACGGCGTGCGCGAAGATTTTGTCTGTTCCGATATCACGCAGTACGACCGGATGGAATTCAGTCTGCCGGGAAAGGCGCCACTGTTCGGTGTCGAGCCGGAAAAAGGTTGCCCCCTGGACTGCGGTCTTTGCACCGAGCATGAACAGCACACGTGCATCGGGCTGGTCGAGATCACGGCGGCCTGCAACCTCACCTGCCCGATCTGCTATTCGGCGAGCGGGCCAGGACAAAAGCACCTTTCGGTCGACGAATGTCGCCGCGCCATCGATCGGCTAGTCGAAGTCGAGGGTCGGCCGGAGGTGCTCCAGCTTTCCGGCGGCGAGCCGACGATCCATCCCGAATTCTTGCAAATTCTCGATTACGCCTGCGCCCAACCGATCGACATCGTGATGATCAATACCAACGGGATTCGGCTGGCTCACGACGCCGCGTTTGTCGAACAGATTGCCCGTTACAAGCATCGGTTGGAGATCTACCTGCAATTCGACGGCCTCAGCGACGCGACCTATCAGGCGTTGCGCGGCGAGCCGCTGGCCGACATCAAGCGGCGAGCGGTCGAGACTCTCGGCCGCCATGGCCTGCGCACGATCCTGGTGACGACGCTGCAAATCGACGTGAACGAGCCGGAAATCGGCGGCATCGTCCGCTTTGGGCTGGAGCGGCCTTGGATCACGGGGATCAGTTTTCAACCGGCCACGTACTCGGGTCGGTTCGTGCTGCCCGAGAGCTTGGAGCGGCGGATCACGTTTCCCGATGTGATTCGCGAAGTCGCGCGGCAGACCGACGGGCTTTTTCGGGAGGACGACTTCTTGCCCCTTCCCTGCGCTCATCCCAATTGCCACAGCCTCAGCTACGCTTACCGCAGCGGCGGACGAATCGCGCCGCTATCGCGATTCATCGATGCCCGGAATCATCTGGACTTGCTGGCCAACGGAATCACGTTCACTCGCGTTCGCGCGCGGGAGTTGATCGAGCAGTATTTGGGAAGCGCCGGTTGTTGCGGCGGAAAGTGTGGACCTGAAACGGCGTCGCCGATCGTTCAAATCGGCGCGACGAACGGCGGCGATCGCGCGACCACGTTGCGAGCGGCCGACGCCGCCGAAACGGAGTCGCTCGCCGCGGAGTTCTTTGCGCGAGCGATGGCCGAGCAATTATCGCCTGCCGACGTATTCCGGATCACCATCACCTCGTTCTTGGACGCCTACAATTTCGACGTGCGGCGACTGATGAAATGCTGCATCCATCATGTGCTCCCCAGCGGGCACGTGATCCCGTTTTGCGCCTACAATGTGCTCTACCGCGACGGTCATGTGCCGCTTCCGCTGCTCCGCGCGGCGGCAACGATGCATGCAACCAGCACCCGATGACGATGATCGCGTGGGCCACTCGCGGCCTTCCTGCCATGCCTTGGACCTATCCCGCCCTGATGCTGGTGGCAATCGCCGTCGGCGCGGCGATCAGCCGGCGCACTCAGCGAGCGCTATCCCTATCGGCAATGGAACGACTCGGCATCGGGCTCGGCGCGTTCTGCGGGGCGTTCATCGGAGCGCGGCTGCCGTTTGTGCTCTCGAATTGGAATGGATTGATGAGCGGAGCGGCGTGGTTCGGCGACGGCAAGACGATCGTGGCCGGGATCGTCGGCGGCTATTTCGGCGTGGAGTTGGCCAAGTGGGGGCTGCACATCCGCGTGAAGACCGGCGACAGCTTTGCCGTTCCGGTCGCGGCCGCGGTCGCGATCGGCCGACTCGCTTGCTTTTCCGCGGGGTGCTGTTATGGCACTCCCACCACGCTTCCTTGGGGGGTCGTATTCAGCACGGCCGACGCCCGTCCACGACATCCCACGCAACTCTACGAATCGGCTTTCCATATCGCTGCCGCGGCCATTCTAACCTTGTTATGGCGGCGCGGACTGCTTCGCGGGCAACTAATTAAGCTGTACATCATTTCGTATCTCATATACCGTTTTTTCAGCGAGTTTATCCGTCCCGAGCCGGAGATTTGGCTCGGCTTGACGGGTTATCAATGGGCTGCCGCAGCAGTTGCGCCAGTTTTTATTTGGCTCTGGATTTGCGATGCTCGGTCGTCGGCCGGCGGCTTGGCAGCGGATTCGAACCTCGGCATTTAGGCCGGGAGAAGGGGACAGTCCCCGTTTCGCTGCCGACCGTCGCGGCGATGGTGCCCGCTCCGCAAAAGGGGGACAGTCCCCGCCGGATTTGTCGGTCGCCCTTGATTATTGTTGGCCTCGATCTGCGTCAAGAATTTGCCCCCGCTAGCGGCGGCAATTATACTGCCGGTTCATCTTCCTTCGATCGACCTCCCGTACCGCCGCAAGGAGAACCTCATGGCCAAGAAGAAATCCGCGAAAAAGGCCCCCAAGAAAAAAGCTGCCAAGAAGGGAGGCGCGAAAAAGCGGGCCAAGAAGAAGCTCCCGGTGAAGAAGGGGGCCAAGAAGGCAGCGAAGAAGAACGCCAAGAAGAAGGCCAAGGCAGCCAAGGCGGCACCCAAGAAGAAGCAAGCGGCAAAGATGGCGGTTGCCAAGAAACGGCCGGCCGTTAAGAAGAAGTCCGCCGCCAAGAAAAAATCCGCGGTCAAGAAGAAGGTCGCCGCCAAAACAAGGAAGGCCAAAGCCGCGCCGCCGGCGATGCCGCCGGCCGAGATCGCATTGGCAGCCGCTCTGGCGCTCGAGTCAGCTCCGCCGCCGGCTGAAATCATCGTCGAGGAAATCGTGACCATCCGCGAAACTGAAACGATCGTCGAGCCGATGCCGTCTCCTGAGATGCCGGACGATTCGACAAATGGCAACGGGTCCAGCAGCGACGCCGCCCCGGGGCCGAGCAGCTCGTCGATGCAATGGTGACGCCCGCGCCTAAGAGCGCCTAACAAATCCGGCGGGGACTGTCCCCCTTTTGCGGAGTCCGCGGAGCAAAATGGGGACTGTCCCCTTCTCCCTGCCGGATTTGTTAGGCGCACTAATCGGGCGCGCGCAATACGCCGCAGATTTCATCCCACAATCCGGGCGAGACGTCGGAGGGATGGGATTCCGTCACGGCCTTGAGACAATCGTGCAAGTCCTTCCGCTCTGCGAGCGAGATCGCGGCAGCGACGATTGCCGGCGATCGGCTCATGCCGCCGCCGCAACACACCAGCGCCGGGATCGAACGCTCGATCATTGCCGCAACGGCGTCGATCGCCAGATGAATCAGATTAGGATCGTTGCCCTCTCCGTCCACCAGCGGAAATCGGTAAGCGATGATTTCGCGCGGCAATGGTAGCGGCGGCTCTTCGATCGCCAATTGCACGACGGCGCGAATCTCCCGTTCAAGGATGCCCTGCAAATCGCGCCCGTCGCCGGAGTGACCGATCCAAAGCTGATGATCTCTGACTTGATTCATGAGAGCGGCCCGCCGGAATGACGTGCAATGTAAGAGCCTATCCGAGAACCGCCGGGGACCGTCCCCTTTTGTGGAGTCTTCGGAACAAAAGGGGACGGTCCCGCTCTCCTCAGGCGGTTCTCGGATAGGCTCTAATGTTCGCGTCCGTCGGGGGCGAGATCTTTGAGGCAGGCCAGGACGATTATGCCGATGATCGACAGAAGACCCATGAGACACCAGGCGGGGTTTCGGCCTTTGGCGAGAGCGTAATAGGCGAGGCCCAACATAAGCAGCGCGGTGCCTGCAATGGCAACCAGCGCGCCGATCGCTTCGTGCGACGGGTTCGTTCGCATCACGACCTGACCGGCGATTTGGAGAATGATGCCTGGCACACCCGCAAGTAGACTAATGCTATTGTAGCGCGCGATCATGACGACATCCGACGGGATTTAGGAATTGGAAGAGATGATGACGATAGCAAACTGCATCGCGCCGCAATTCGGCTATAGCTAGGATTCTCGTATGCCGTCAACAATCGCCATACGCTCCATGTGCGCGCGATTCCTCCGGAGGCCCTTCAGGCCGCCAGCGCACGGGTGATATCGGCTGTCCCAGGGTTCCGCTCCGTTCTCCTTGTGGAGAACTTCGCTCCACCCTGGGCTGGGCTCCGCCGGCCTTTCAGGCCTACATTCACTCCTTTTTCTTCGCGATGAACTCGCGCAGCTCATTCAACTCGTGACGCATCTGCTCGACTTGCTTGCGCAGCTCCCCGACGGCCGGATCGGGTTGCTGCGGCTGGATCAGGGAAAGGCTGCGGTTGAACTGAAGCGGAACGGCCGCCGGCGGTTCGATCGGGGCCGCAAGGTCCATGACGGTGAAAGTCCTTTGCGCAAGGCCATTCGGCGGCGCGGCGAGCATGCCGGGATTGGGGAAAACCATGGCGCCGCCGAGAGGGCCGCCTGGGCCGGCCTCTGTCGCCGCGTTTATTCTCTCGGAAAGCTCGCGCATTTCGCGCCGGAGCCGTTCGGCATCCTCGGTTCGGCCGGCTGCGGCCAACTCGTCGGCCGCGCGCCGCATCGCAGCAGCTTGCCGCATCATTTTTTCCAGATCGGGATTCGCCTGGCTAAGCTGGTCTAGCTGCGCTAGCTCGCGGTTGATCGCTCCGATCCGCTGCTGGACCCCCTGCAACTCGGCACGGATTCTTTGCAACTGCGCGCGGTGCAGTTGTTGCTCGGCGAGCGGGTTCTTCGAGATCGCGCCGCCGTCCAATTGAAGCCCCTCCGGCAATTCAAAGCCGCTCGGCCGGTTTACCGGCTTGATAACGACGTCGTAAGTCTTTCCATCCCGCAGAAATTCCAGCGCAAGACCGCTCTTCTTTGCGTCGCGGACCGCTTCGAGGATGTCGGTGTAAGTCTTCACCGGTTTGTCGCCGGCCTTGAGGAGAATGTCGTCCGGTTTGATGCTCGCTTTTGCGCCCGGGCTATCCGGCACGACTTCGCGAACCACTAGCCCTTGTTCCTTCGGGAGATCGAGCTTCTGCCGCAAGTCGTCCGGCAGCGTGGTTACTCGCAGCCCCAGCCAGTCTTGGCCGAGCGACGAGGGTTCAGAAGTGAAGGTGAGCAAGGTCGTGTCGTAGTCCAATTCCTGACCGGACAAAAGGCGATTCGAGAAAAGAGCCAAAACGAACGCCATCAGAACCGTTGTCAGCCGTTTCATAACCCGCCTCCTCAAGGGCACGTTTTGCAATTCCCCCGGCGAGGCCCTGTTTCGCCGGGGCGTCCGAATCTCCCAGTTCGCCGCGCGAGACGAGCGCGGCCGCCACCGCCGAGTTAGTCGCTGGCCACCATCCCATTGTTCACGACGGGCGAAAAAAACACAACGTCGTAACGATCAGGCGGCATTCAGACGAGCAATCCGCAGATTACGCAGATTGACGCAGATTTTGAGAGACGAGCCGTCCGCTCGGATTGTCGTTTAGAATTGAATCTGCGGAAATCTGCGGATGAAATTGGGCGTGAACCCGTATCTCAACGAGTTCTGTTCCACGACAGGGCCAGCGGAACGGCGGCTAGCGGCGCGACCGCCAGAGATAGCAGGCCGATGAAGAATAAGTTGAGGATTAGCGGCAATCGCGGATTGAGCACGCCGGTCAGCGCAGCCAAGGCTAAGATCGCCAAAAGTCCGAATAGCCCGACAAGCATCGTCGGCAGTCCGATGAGCGACCTACGCCAAGCCACGATGAACGTCCGAGCGTTGCCCCAGATGAGGATGATTCCGCTTGCGGCGCCGATGCCGGTATAGAATACTTGCTCGACTGGTCGAGGCAAAACAAAGTGCGGCAAGGTCATTGTTGCAACCCAGGCCACGACGATGCCGCCGAGCAACAACACGGGCCGCGTTCTTCCGGTAAGACCGACCGAAATCATCACTGCCATAACAATCCAAGGCCCGAGCAACGTCGCGGGAAAGTACCATGCCTCCAGATGATGGAGAATTTCGGTCTGGCGAATGATTCTCATCCCCGCGATGGCACCGACGAGCAGAAACGCGAGGACCCAGATTCCCCAGGCAATCAGAGTGCTCTTCGCCGCGGTCTTGAGAATGGTTTTCGACAGGTCGCGATTGGTAATCGGCCGGGTCGCCAGGAACTGCCCCATTTTGTAATCCTTGTCGCTCGGACCGACGTTGCCGATGACTACGCCGCCGATGAATCCCGCCATCGAAAGCATCCCGCCGCCGGCAATGAGTCCGCCGAATAGATCGCGTAGATCGCGATTGAAGATCAGCCAGAGGATAAAGCCCCCGACGATAACCAACCCGACGGTCCCTGGCATGACCCATCCTTTCCGCCGCCACTCGCACCAATGTTGCGCCTCCGCGGGGCTGCGAAACGGGCGGCGAGTTTCAGGCGAGGAGTCGAATAAGCGGTCAATCCAAGCGACGATCCCCAACACTGGCAATGGATCGCCGCGGCGATTTCGCGCCACCGCGATCACGGCGACCGCATACGCGGCGACGGCGAAGCCCAGCATCATCGCGGCTTCCCCCAATGTCACTTCGGTCCAAAGGCGCGTCGGCTGAGAAAACACCGGGCCGAATCGCGATTTGAACCAGAGACCCAACAGGGCCGCGACCGGAGCGAGTCCGATGACCATCCAGACCGTTTTCTCTGTCAGCCACAAAAGGGCGTTGACCGCGGCCAGCATGACCGCCAGAAAGATCGCCGGACCCCAGATCGGCCAGCCGAGACCAAACGTAGCGTTTGCCGCCGCGGTGCTAACGATCGATTCCAGCGCCATCAGCGCCATCGCCGGAAACAAATGCCAGGCGACGATCGTCGAAGTCGGCACCGGCATCACGAACAACCGCGATGGATGCCCTTGCACCGCAAATATGGCCACGCCGAAGGCGAACATGTTGATCTCCATCATCATGAAACTGATGAGGAAGAAGCTCTTATCGTGCGGCAGGAGGGCCCGTTGATGCCGCAACTCCCCGAACATGATCATCGGCAAGGCATTGGCGACCACGAAGCCCACGATCAGCCACGACCGCCCGCGGCGGAGCAGTTCCCACGTCATCGCCAGGGGAATTGATCGCATATCCAAATCTCTCCTCGTCGCGAGTCGAAGGGTTTTATTTATGAGGAGGCCAGGAAGGCAGGAGACAATAACAATTAGCCGGAAATGGACGGAAATGAACGCGAATGAAGAACGAGGCAAGGTAATTTTCGTGTCCGAACAAATTCAATCCTGATTTCCGTCCATCTGCCCATCTGCGTCCATTTCCGGCTCTTCTCCTGCCTTCCTGGTCTCCTCATAAAAAAATCCGTTTCGTAGTTGTCGATGATCGTGTTATCCAGTTCGTCGTAATAACTCAGGTCGCACTGATTTGTTTAGTTGGGCTGGGGCGCGATGCGGGTGACAAAAATCTCATCGAGCGACAGGGCCGAGTCGCTGACCACGGTGGCTCCGATCGCCTCGGCCGCCCGCCGCAATTGGTCGCTCTCGCCGCTGCATGTGTAAGTCCACTCGACTCCCTCGCCCGTGCAGGAGAGCATTCCCACGAGCGACGGCGGGCGTTCGACCGATTGGCCGAACCGCAATGTCAGCCGCCGGTGCGTCTCTTTGATTTCATCCATCGCCGCGGTGAGCACGATCCGTCCCTTGTGGATGATCGCCACGCGATCGGCCACCCGCTCTACCTCATCCAGCAAATGTGACGAGAATAAGACCGTCCGCCCCTCGTCGGCGATCGTGCGGATGATGGCCCCCAGGATGTCGCGGCGCACGACCGGATCGAGCCCCGACGAGGGTTCATCCAAGACGAGCAGGTCAGGACGATGGGCGAGCGCCACGAGCAATCCGGCTCGCGCCCGCTGCCCGCGCGAGAGGTTCTTGATTTTCGCGGCGGCGTCGAGGTCGAAGGCCCGCCGCAATTCCTCGGCGTAGGCTTCATCCCAATTCGGGAAGAAGGCCTGCGTGTAGCGCATCAATTCGCCGACGCGCATCCAGTTCGGCAGATCGCGGTCTTCCGAGAGGTAGCCGATGCGGCCGAGCGTGCCGACCGGGTTCTCGACCGGATCGAGTCCGAACACGCGGACCGCGCCGAACTGCGGCTTGAGCAAGCCGAGAAGATGCTTGATCAGTGTCGTCTTCCCGGCGCCGTTGCCGCCGATCAGGCCGAACACTCCGCCGCGCGGGATCGTGAGCGAAACATCGTCGAGCGCAGTTTGGTCGCCAAACCGCCGGATCACATGGCGAATCTCGACGATCGACGGGGCCGTTGAATCGTATGGAGCGAGCATGGGAGCGTTCCTGACGGGAGAGACTTTTTGTGGCACGGGACCGTGCCGCCGCGTTTCAGTCGTAGGTCAGGCTTCTAGCCTGACGAATCTCGGCAAAAGTCAGGCTGGAAGCCTGACCTACATACTTGCTTCCTCATTCCGCATTGGCAGCACTCCGCACCGGCAGCGCCGCGCTCCGCTGCTCGACGAGCTTGATGAGATCTTCGAACGAAACGTCCATCTGCCGCGCTTCGGCCAGCAGGGCATCGATCCGCTGCGTGAGGATTTTGATCCGCTCGCGGCGGGCCAGCGGCGAACCCTGATCGGAGATGTAGGTCCCGGCCGTGCGCCGCTTCTCGACGATCCCGGCCAATTCGAGTTCGCGATAGGCTCGGGCTACCGTGTTCGGATTGATGATTAGCCGCTCCGCCAAAACGCGAATCGGCGGCAATTCATCCCCCGGATTCAACCGGCCGGAGGCGACCAGGTATTTGATCTGATTGACGATCTGCAAATAGATCGGCAGGCCGTCGTTGGGAGCGATGTGAATTTGCACGGTCAGTTCTCGCCGCGGCAAGGCTTCGACAATGGAGATGCCGACCTCGGAGTCACTTGTATTAACTCAATAATACAAACTGCGGCGAGCGTGTCAAGGGGTGGTATATTGAGAATCAGTAGGTCAGGCTTCTAGCCTGACGAATCTCGGTGGAAGTCAGGCTAGAAGCCTGACCTACGCGAAACGGCCGCTTTACCACGGCTGTCGCGAGGAGAAATGATGTCCGCCCAACAGCCAGCCACTGACCGCTTGATCTTTGTGGCCGATCTAGCGGAACTACGAGAGCGGAAGGTTGTGGTCGTGCAGGGGCCTGACCGCCCGATTGCCGTCTTTGCGCATGGAGACACAGTTTCGGCCGTGGACAACCGCTGCCCGCATCTTGGCTTTCCGCTGCACCGCGGGACGGTGGAGGACGGCATTCTCACTTGCCATTGGCATCATGCCCGGTTCGATCTGGCGAGCGGCTGCACGTTTGATCTCTGGGCCGACGACGTGCAGCGATACGAGGTCGTGGTTCGCGGCGGGCGGGTCTTCGTCGATGTCGGCGGGGCGCGTCTCGATCCCCGCAGCCATTACGAGCGCCGCCTCCGCGAAGGGCTGGAACAGGACATTGACCTCATTCAATCCAAATCGGTCATCGGGCTACTGGAAATGGGAGTCGAGCCGAGCGCGATCGTCCGCGAGACGGCGCTCTTCGGCGTGGCCAACCGCGATGATTGGGCCTCGGGGCTCACTTCGCTCACGGCCCTGGCGAACCTCGCGCACCATCTCGACCGACACACGGCCTTCCTGGCGATCTGTCAGGGCGCGCGCCGCGTTGCTTCCGATTGCGATGGCCAGCCGCCGCGCCGCGAGCGCCGGCCGCTCGAAACGGCCGACCTCGAATTCGCAACGCTCAAGCGCTGGTTCCGCTATTGGACGCTGGTGCGCCATCGCGACGGCGCGGAGCGCACGCTGCTCACGGCGATCCGCAACGGCGCCTCGCCGGCCGATCTGGCCGATATGCTCTTCGCCGCAGCCACCGACCGCTTTTACGCCGACAGCGGCCACGTGCTCGATTTCGCCAACAAGACGTTTGAGCTGCTGGACCTGATCGGCTGGGAGCATGCCGAGGCCGTGCTGCCGGCGATCGTGCCGCAATTGGTCTCGGCCCGCGGCGGCGAAGAGCAGAACGCCTGGCGGCATCCGCAAGACCTCGTGCCGGTGCTGCGCGGCGTCGAGCAGCAACTTTCAGAATTGGTCGAGCGCGGCCGCGGCAAATCGTGGGACGACGTGCTCGGCCTGTCGAGCGCGCTCTGGGATGACGATCCGCTGAAGATCATCGAAGCTCTCAAGCAGGCGATTGTTGGCGGTGCTCGCCCGGAGCAGCTTTCGCAGGCCTTGGCCCATGCCGCGGCGTTGCGGATTGCGCGGTTCGGCACAGCCAATGAATTCGGCGATTGGATCACGGCGCTGCACAGCTTCAGCTTTGCCCACGCGCTCGATTGCGTGCTCCGCCGCGCGCCGTCGCTGGAAATCCTGCGCGGCGTGTTTCACGGGGCGATCTCCGTCTATCTCGACCGATTTCTGAACATCCCGCCGGCGCCCATGCCCGGAGAGCGGCGGCCGCTGGACGACGAGCCGAGCGGCGCCGACGAGCTGCGGCAGCGTTTCCTTGATCTGCTCGACGAGCGGCACGAAGTGGAGAGTGCCGCGCGAGTGGTTGCTCGCTATCTGCACCTCGGCCATCCGGTTGGGCCGCTCATCGACACGTTCACTCTCGCCGCCGTGCGCGAGGATGCTGATTTTCACAGTTTCCAAGTGCTCGAGGCCGCCGTCCGGCAGTACGAGCGCTGGCCGAACGGCTCCGAGCGCGACCACTTTCTGATCGCGGCCGCCCGTTTCCTGGCCGCCCATTCGCCGACCCAACGCACGCAATTGCAAACGGCGGAGGTCGCACTGCGGCTGCATCGCGGCGACGGACTCTACGAGGCGGATTACGAGTAGCCTCTTATTGATTTATGGCGCGAATGGCTACACCGGCGAGTTGATCGCGCGGGAGGCGGTGCGGCGCGGGATGCAGCCGATTCTCGCAGGTCGCAGTTCAGAGGCGATCGGCCGCCTCGCCGCCGAGTTGAATTGCCCGAGCCGATCATTCGCGCTAGGGTCCGCCGCGGCGACTGCAGCGCATCTGGCCGGAGTCCGCGTGGTGCTGAATTGCGCCGGGCCGTTTTCGGCCACCGCCGGGCCGATGATCGAGACTTGTCTGACCGCCAAGGTCAATTACTTGGACATCACCGGCGAGATCGATGTCATTGAAGCAGCGGCCCGGTTGCACGAGCGGGCTGTCGCGGCCGGGATCGCGATCATCCCGGCCGTCGGTTTCGACGTTGTGCCGAGCGACTGCCTGGCGGCTATGCTCGCGGCGGCTCTTCCCTCGGCCACGCACCTGCAACTGGCCTTCACCGGTGGGCCGATCAGCCGCGGCACGGCGAAGACCCTGCTGGACGTGCTTCCGCACGGTGGCCGAGTGCGCATCGATGGCCAGATTCGCCGCGTGCCCATTGCGTGGAAGACTCTTGAAGTGCCGTTTCCGAAGCGAAAGCGTTCCGCGGTCACAGTCCCCTGGGGAGACGTGGCCAGCGCATTTCATTCGACCGGCATCCCGAACATCGAGGTCTATGTGGCGATGCCACTGCCAGAGATTCGCCGAATGCGGCGGATGAAGTGGCTCCTGCCGCTATTGAGGTTTGGTCCGTTTCGTTGGATCTTGCAACGCGTAATTGAGTCGCGAATCACCAGTCCGTCGGCTGCCCAGCGCGAGGGGCAACAAGCGTCGCTGTGGGGTCGAGCCAGCGATGCGGCCGGCAGATCGGTCGAGGCAACGCTCGTCGTTCACAGCGGCTACAAGTTGACCGCGCTTACCGCGCTGGCCAGCGCCGATCGCGTTCTCGCGGGCAATGTTCCCCTCGGATTCTCGACGCCATCGCGTGCTTTTGGGAAAGAGTTCATCCTGTCGATTGCCGGAACAGAATTGAAAAGGAGCGATCGACTCACCAAGTGACGGCGTCGATGTTGTCCTTATTGAACGCGACCGGGGCGCCGAGAATAATGTTGTCGCCTTCGATTTCGAGCTTGCCGAGGCGGCCGGCGGCGAACGATTTGTCCCCCGGCTTGAGCGCGCCGCTGGCGAGCGCGTCGGCTGCCAAGACGGTCGCGTAGCCAAGGTCCATCGTGTTCCAGAGGATCACGGTCTCGGTGATCCCCTCGTGGACATAGGTCTTGTTGTCCCTGGGCAATCCCAGTCCGACGACTTTCACGTCGGTGCGGCCCGATTGCTTCACCGCCTCGGCCGCGCCGGGCACGGCAGGGGAGCAGATGGCCATGATCAGCTTCACTTTCGGGTAGGCGTTCAAGATCGCCGTGGCCTCCTGCTTCGCCTTGTCTTGCTTGTCGTCGCAAGGGCGGAGCACGGCCATCTTGATCTGCGGATACTTTTCCGCCCGCCGGGCTTCGATCCGCTTCTGCCATTCGATCATGTTCGCCGCCGTGAGCGAGGCCGTGATGATCGCAAACTCCCCTTCGCCGTTCATCACTCGGGCCGCATTATCCATGAGGGCTCGGCCGATGCCGTCGGGCGTGGCCTGGTTGACGAAGAAATCGCGAGCGTCGGGATCGGCGTCGGAATCCCAGGTGACGATTTTGATGCCGCGGTCGCGAGCGCGGCGCAGGGCGGTGGAAATCCCCTCGCGGTTTTCGACTGCCACGGCGATCACGTCCACGCCGCGGGTGATCCAAGTCTCGACGATCTCGTTCTGCTTGGCGGGGTCCGGCTCGCGCGGGCCGTCCCACAACAGCTTGACGTTTAACTGCCGAGCCGCCTCCTCGGCGCCCGCTTGGCAGGCGATGAAGTAGGCATTTCCCTTGCTCTTCGGCATCATCGCGATCGTGAGCGGCTTACGTTTGGCCGAGTCGCCCGCACGTTCGGTTGTTTCGCCATTCTGCGGCTTCGCGGAATCCGTGGCGCCCGGCGAAGAACTTCCCGATTCCTTCGGCAGTGAACGGACCAGCAGCCAATTGCTCGCGGCAATGATCACGGCTCCGAGCAAGATCACGCAACTCAACGCAGCCACTTGTGAGTTCTTCATCGACGATTCCTCGGGGATGATTTTGGATTGTGGATTGTGGATATTGGATTGTTGTGCCGTGCCGCCTTGCGAAGTCCTTGCCGTCGAATCCAAAATCCGTACCACGATCGTAACCAACAGCAGCACGCCCGTCATGATCCCGGCCAATTCCGACGGCAGGTCCGAAAGCTGGAGGCCTTTCTTGAGGACCGAGATGATTAGCAATCCGAGCAGCGTGCCGGGCACGGTGCCGCGGCCGCCGAAGATCGACGTGCCCCCCAGCACCACCGCCGTGATCGCCAGCAATTCATAGCCGGTGCCGGCGTCTGACTTGGCTTGGCCCAGGTGGGCGACATAGACGATCGACGCCACGCCGGCGGTCACTCCGCTGAGTAGATACACGAGAACAATTCGCCGCTGGACCGGAATCCCGGCGTAGCGGGCGCCCTCGGGCGAAAAGCCGATGGCAACGAGAGCCCGGCCGATGATCGTGCGGTGCATCAGCAACCAGAAACCGGCGATCGCGAGAAGAAACAGCGGGAGCTGAGCCGGAAGGAGATCGAAAACGTAGCCGTTGCCCAAGAACAGAAATGGGTGCTTGAGCGGGACGGTGAAATTCTGCACTCCGCCGGTGATACCTTCCGCCAGCCCGCGAAATAGCGACATCGACCCGAGCGTCACGATCAGCGGTGGGATCCTAAGCCGCGTGATCAGCAGGCCATTCAGCAGGCCGGCGGTGGTTCCCACCGCGAGCGCCCCAATGATCGCGCCGGCCAAACCGGGCGCGAAGCCGATCGCGCTATGAAAGTCTTTGTCGAGCCACAGCTTTCCAAAGACCACGGCGCATAGCCCCATCAGCGAGCCGACGGAAAGATCGATTCCGCCGCTGATGATCACCGGCGTCAGGGCCAGCGCCAGCAACCCGATCTCGACGCTCACGCGAAGAACTTCAAATGCGTTTTCACTGCGCAGAAAGTTCGTGCCGATGGCAGAGAACAAAGCGATCTCGAGCGCCAGCACCATGATCAACATGAGTTGCTGACTCGATGCGCCGCGCGAGTTTGATTTCGTCAACATGCTGGGTGCTTCACCGCGTCACGATCTCCGCTCGCTCACGCTCCGGTTCGCAAGCGAACCGGCTAACGCGAGTCCTCTGGCCTCCGACACGATCCATTCCGCCGCAAGCGGCGAAGCTAACACGACCTCCGACCTCCAATTTCTGACCTCCGATCTCCGGCCATTTCACCGTTTCCGCCCGAGCCCGCCGGTCGCAACGGCCAGGAGGATGATCACCCCTTGCAGGGCCTTTTCCCAGGCGGCATCGATTTGTAGAAACACGAATGCACTTCCGATCGTGCCGAGCAGCAACACTCCCAACAGGCTGCCGATCAGATTGCCGCGGCCGCCCGAAACCGTCGCTCCGCCGACGACCACCGCGGCGATCACCTTGAACTCGAAATCTCGCCCAATGACCGGCTCGACGGTCGCGTCTTGGACCGCGCTCAGCAAGGCGGCTAGCCCGGTGAGCGCACCCATCAGAACAAAGACGTTGAATACGACGCGTCGCGGCCGAATCCCCGCCAGCCGGGCCGCCTCCTCGTCGGAACCGGTCGCGTAGACAGCCCGCCCTGCCGCTAAATAGTTCATCGCAAGCAGGAACACCGCTAACACGCCGACCGCCAATTCCACGATTACGCGCTCGCCGCGCTGTTGCCCGAAACCCAGCCATTGGAACTGATCAGAAAGATTGCGGACCTGCTCGCCGCTGCGACTCCAACCGAGCGATTCGCGCAGGATCACCATCGTGGCCAGCGTGACGACGATCGAAGGGAGCTTCAGCCCGGCCACCAGCGCGCCGTTCACGGCCCCTAATGCCATTCCGACCGCGATCGCCGCGGCGGCCACGAGCGGCGTCGGCCAGCCGCGCTCGGCCAAGAGCGCCGCCACGATCGCCGAAACGGAAAGCTGCCAGCCGATGGAAATGTCGATCTGCCGGGCGACGATCACGAGCGTCATCCCAACCGCCGCGACCAGGACGGGCGCGGAATAGACCAGCGTATTCCAGAACTGCCCGGTCGCATAGAAATCGGGGCGCGCGATCCAGAGCACCAACAGCAAGAGGGCATAAGCCCCGGCCACCGACAATTCGCGAAGGTGACGATGCATCATGCCGCCGACACTCCTTCGGTGTGCCCGAGCGCCTGGGCCAGCAGCTTCTCTTGCGTCGCCTCGGCCCGATCCAATGTGGCCACGATGGTGCCGGCGTGCATCACCGCGATCCGGTCGCTCATGCCGAGGATCTCCGGCATTTCGGACGAGATCATCACGATCGCCAAACCCTGCTGGGCGAGTTCACATAGTAGCCGATGAATCTCCGCCTTCGATCCGACGTCGATCCCCTGCGTCGGCTCGTCGACGATCAACACTTTCGGCTTGGTGGCCAGCCAGCGCGCGAGCGCTACCTTCTGCTGGTTGCCGCCGGACAGGTTTTCGACCGGGGCCTCGATCGACGCGGTCTTGATCCCGAGGCGGCTTACGAAAGTCTCCGCCACGGATCGCTCGCGCGACGAATCGAGCCAGCCCAGCGTCGAGATTCGCCGCAAGATGGCGAGCGTCGCGTTCGCTGCCACGGGCATTTCCAGGATCACGCCATGCCGCCGCCGGTCTTCCGGCAGATAGGCGATCCCGAGTTCGACCGCCTGGGCCGGAGACGAAATCCTCACCGGTCGGCCGCCTAAGAGAATCTGCCCACGGTCGGCCGGCGTGATGCCAAATAGCACTCGCGCTAACTCCGTGCGTCCCGCGCCAACCAGACCGGCCAATCCGAGAATTTCACCGGCCCGAACTTGAACCGACACGTCCCGCACTCCGGACTCGCGGCAATTCACTCCCCGCGCCTCGAAGAGCACTTCGCCCTGCGTTACTTCAATCTTCGGAAACACGGCGGACAGTTCGCGCCCGACCATCATTTGGATCAACTCGCCGCGGGAAACGTCCTTCATCGCGCGGGTGCCGACGAGCGCTCCATCGCGCAGGGCCGTCACGCGGTCGGCGATTTGCGCGAGTTCTTCCAATCGATGGGTGACATAGATGATTCCGACCCCTTGCGAGCGCAATTGCCGGATCACGCCGACCAGATGCTCGACCTCGCGCTCGGAGAGCGAAGCCGTCGGCTCATCCATCACTAGAATCCTGGCGTCGGCCCCAAGCGCTCGGGCGATTTCGACCAATTGCTGCTCGGGCATCGAGAGCGTGCGGACATCGGCATCGGGACGAATCCGTGCCCCAATCCGCTCAAGCAATTCAGCCGCCCGCCGTCGCCGCCGGCCCCAGTTGATCCATCGCCACGCCCCGCCAAACCGCCGGGGACTGTCCCCTTTTTTGAAGCGGGCACCATCGCCAGATGGTCGGGAAAAAAAGGGGACTGTCCCCCTTTTCCCAGGCGGTTTTCGACCAGGCTCCAAGCCAATTGCAATATTCTCCGCAACCGACAGATCAGGAAACAGCGCCGGCTGCTGATAAATGGCCGCAATGCCAAGCCGCCGCGAAATGAGCGGATCGTTCGCTGCGACGAGCCGGCCACTGACTTCAAGCTCTCCGGCGTCCGGAGCTACGGCGCCGGTGATGATCTTGATCAGCGTCGATTTGCCGGCCCCGTTCTCGCCGATGAGCCCGTGCATCTCGCCGGCGAATAGCTCGAACGAAACCCCCTTGAGGGCCCGCACGCCGCCGAATGATTTGGCAATGCCGGTTGCCCGGAGCACGACATCCATCGGGCTATCTTTCGCTTGACTCGCGTTTGGACAATACGGCGTTCTCGTATGCCTTGACTTCGTCGAGCCACGCCGGCCCGATCGGAACGTTTTGCCGTAGGCAATAATAGTCCCAGATCGCGCCGAATGGCATCGACATTAGCTCTTCTAGCATGGCCAGCCGAGCGGTGAAATCGCCGGCGACCTCGAACTCCCGCAGCGATTGGATCGGCTCGATCAGCGCGAGCAAGAGCGATTTGAGAATCGCGCGGGTGCCGATCACCCATGCGGCCACGCGATTGATGCTGGCGTCGAAATAATCCAAGCCAATATGGACGCGGTCGAGATAACCGCCGCGGACGATTTCTTCGGCGAGCGATCGCAGATCGTCGGACAGGATCACGACGTGGTCGCTGTCCCAGCGCACGCCGCGGCTGACGTGCAGCAGGATTTCGTCGAGATGGGTGAGCACGGAGCTGATCTTGTCGGCGATGCTTTCGGTCGGATGATAATGCCCCGCGTCGAGGCAGAGCAGCTTTTTGTTTTCGATCGCGTAGCCAAGATAGAACTCGTGCGAGCCGACGACGTAGCTTTCCGAGCCGATGCCGAACAGCTTCCCTTCGACTGCATCGCGCTGATGTCGTGAATCGAACGGCTCGCTGAAAACTTCGTCGAGCGATTGTTTGAGCAGCTCTCGCGGCGTTTTTCGATCCACCGGGACGTCTTTGTATCCATCCGGAATCCAAAGGTTCGTGATGCAGGGGGAGCCGAGATCGCGCCCCATCCGTTCGGCAATCTGGCGGCAGGCGATCCCGTGGCGGATCCAGAAGCGGCGGATGCCTTCGTCGCGATGGGCGAGCGTGAACCCGTCGGCAGCGAGCGGATGAGAAAAGAACGTGCCGTTGAAGTCCAAGCCCAGTGTCCGGGATTTGGCCCAGTCGATCCAACCCGCGAAGTGCTCGGGCGCCAATTCATCGCGCTCGACGTGCCTGCCGTGCGTCTCGGCGTAGATAGCGTGTAGATTCACGCGATGCCGGCCGGGAATCAGCCGCAGCGCTCGGTCGATGTCGGCCCGCAGTTCGTCGGCCGTGCGGGCTTTGCCGGGATAATTCCCGGTGGCTTGGATTCCGCCGCCCGTCAGTCCGACTTCCGATTCGAAGCCGCCGACGTCATCCCCCTGCCAGCAGTGCAAGGAAATCGGCACTTCGCGCAACACGGCGAATGCGGCATCGACGTCAACGCCCAAGTCGGCGTATCGTTGGCAAGCCGACTCATAGGCCCGCTGAATCTGCCCGTCGTTCATCATGAGTTAGCCCGACTGCGCTTGAACCGCGTCCATCGATAGTTCGCGACGATCGAACGATTATCGTCCTGACGATTGCCGCATACAAGTGACAGGAACTATGTGCTACAAGCCTCGCCATCCGTTGACGGCGCGACTCCATGCGGTAGATTGAGAATCGTAAATCAAGCGACTTTCATAAGGGATTTCGCATGCGAGCCGCGTTCCGACCGAAGTCAGCGATTCTCGTCGGCGTCTTGTTGATCGCGGCCGCAGCGCTCGCGCGGGCGGCCGACTATCCGCGCCCCGAGCAGGCGGACTATCTGATTCGCGACTTTCACTTCCGCTCCGGCCAAACCCTGCCCGAGCTTCGCATGCACTATCGCGCGCTCGGCCAGCCGAGGCGCGACGCGCAGGGCATCGTCCGCAACGCCGTGCTGATACTGCACGGCACGACCGGCAGCGGCGCTCAATTCATTCGCCCGGAGTTCGCCGGCGAATTATTCGGCAAAGATCAGCTTCTCGATGCCGAGCGCTACTTCATCATTCTGCCGGACGACATCGGTCATGGGAAATCGAGCAAGCCGAGCGATGGCCTGCACGCCAAGTTTCCCGCCTATGGCTATCTCGACATGATTGAGGCCGAATACCGGCTGGTGAGCGACGGCCTGCACGTGAACCATCTGCGGCTCGTCATGGGCACTTCGATGGGAGGCATGCACACCTGGCTGTGGGGCGAGCAGCACGCCGATTTCAGCGATGCCCTGATGCCGCTGGCCAGCTTACCGACGCAGATTTCTGGCCGCAATCGGATGTGGCGCAAGATGATCAGCGAGGCGATCCGCACTGATCCCGAATGGCGCGACGGCGAATACACGTCGCAGCCGCGCGGCTTGAGATTCGCCGCTGAGATGCTGCTCTTCATGGGGAGCAATCCGCGGCTGCGCTATGAGCAAGCGCCGACGCTGGAAAAGGCCGACAAGCTGTTGGCCGACGATGCCGCCAGGGCGACGAAAGCGATGGACGCCAACGACGTGCTGTATGCCGTGGAAAGCTCGCGAGATTACGATCCCGGCCCGGCCCTGGAATCAATTCAAGCGCCGCTGGTAGCCGTGAATTCTGCCGACGATCTGATCAATCCGCCTGATTTGGGCATTCTCGAGCGCGAGATCAAACGCGTCCCTCACGGCAAAGCGATTCTTTTGCCCGAGAGCGAAGCCACCCGCGGCCACGGCAGCCACACGATTGCCGTTCTCTGGAAGCAATATCTCGAAGGGCTGCTAAAGCAGACCGAGCGTTAGAGCGCCTAACAAATCGGGCGGGGACTGTCCCCTTCTCCCGGCCCGATTTGTTAGGCGTTCCTAAACGATCGACGTCGTCTCCTGCAACGAGCAATCTCGATCTGCTCGCAGCAGCACCTGCCAGAACGCGCGGACGTGCTCGGTGCTCGATGCCGGCAGGGTGCGCGGGGAGTAGGCAGCCCAACTGTAAAGCTCGGCCAAAGTCCGGGCCGGCGACGCGAGCTGCTCGACGTGCCCGGCTATTTGCACCGCGAATTCATAGACGGTTTGGTCCGGCTCGCGCGGCCAGTCGTGATCGCGGGCCCACGCCTCGAAGGCCTCGAAGCTGTAGCGCACTAATTCGCCGGGCGACCAGCGGCCGGCCAGCCCGCTGGCAAACGGATCGAGATACTCGGCGAAGGATTTGCGGCGCGACTCGGCGGAAGCCGCATCCTCCGCGGCTTGCCTTCTTCCGAACAGCATTTGCCACAAATCGCGCCAGCCGTTCAAGAGCGCTTGCAACCAATCGAGCACCGTTCGCCAATGGAAGAACAGCCACACTAAGGCGGCGACAACAACCGCGCCGTAAAACACCCATTTCAACAAATCCGCCACCGTGTTGAAGGCGAGGCTCAGATTTGGCTTCGGCGGCGTACCAGGAGGCTCGAACGATTTCGGGGCCGGCGCATTGCTTCGACCGCCGTTGCCTTGCGAGCGATCCTTGCTGTCGTCCGCGGACTTGTTGGACTTGGCGCTATCAGGCTTCGACTCGCCCGACTTGGGTTCATTGGATTTCGATTCCTCGGATTTTGATTCGCCAGATTTCCCGGCGGCGGGCTTCGGATCGTCGGACTTCGATTCGCCAGAGCTTGATTTGTCTGATTTTGAGTCGTCCGATTTCGACGCCTCCGTTTTGGATTTTCCCCCATCCGACTTGGGGTCTTTTCCATCGGCAGAGCCGTTTTGATTTTGGCTCTTGTCCGGCTGCGAGTCTCGGTTCGTACCGCCCGTGTGGTCGCCGGTGGCGGATTTGGCGTTCTCGTCTTTGACGCCTTCATTGCCGACGGCGACCCGCGAGGAATCGTGCTGCTCCGAAGTCATCTCGAAGGGCAACTGAGAAATCTCATACTCGGCATTCGGCCGCGGCAAGAGGGCGGTCAACAGCAACAGGCAAACGATCAGCACGGCGCCAATGGTCAACCACACGCCGGCCATCGGGGCCGGCATTTCCAGTCGCCGCTGTCGCAAGTAGCGCCGCAAGCTGAGAAAGCTCGTCGTGAGCAGCAACCCGAGCGCGCTCGCCACGTAGACGCACAACAGCGCAAACGCATACCGCCGGCTCCCCGAGTTCGACGTGGGGATGAACGCTTGCCCCAGCCCAAACATCGGCAATGCGGCCAACGAATAATACACGACCCACACCCCGGGCGCATGCGGCCGGCGACGGCGCTCGACGAACCGCTGCCACCACGATTCGCCGGCTTTGGAATCGGGCTCCGGCGGCAGGATGGAATCGGCGGGAGGTGTCGTCGGCGTCGATTTCGGTTTCTTCCGCGTTTCTCCGCGTGGCTCGCTCCTGGCGGACCCGTCTTCTTTCTTGTTTTCAGCAGTTTCTTTCTCCGCTGAATCCAGCCCGACGGTTTGCAGCAATCCTTCGCCGGAAGCGTCCTGGCTTTCATCGATCAGGGTGCAGTCCCAGGTCAGTTTAGCAGCGCACCACCACGCCAGCGCAATCAGCCCGCAGTTGATCAGCCAACCGATCGCGGCCACCTGCGTGCCTTCGTAGTGAACGAACCGTTGCATCGCCAGCAGAATGGCGACGGTGAGCACGATGCCAAACATCGCGGCACGGTCCCACCCCTCTTCCATCGAGATCCGCGAAACCAGCACCGCGGCAAAGATGAACAATGTCAGGCAATAGTGCAGACGCTCCGGATACTGCCCCTGATAAAACATCTCGAGCAGAAAATAAACCAGGCTGCCGATCAGCACCATGATCAGCGCCGGATTGATGGCGATCACCACATAATCGATCAGCGTTGGACGAAGCCGGGCCATATTGGAAACAGTTTCAAAACCGCTGGGAGAGGGGGACAGTCCCCATTTTACTCCGAAAGACTGCGCAAAATGGGGACAGTCCCCGGCGGTTTCGAAACTGCACCTATTGTTTATCTTAACGCAAACTCGCGGCAGATTTCGGGGACGGACGTTTCGTCTTTCAATTGTCGGGCCGTGATGCCGGAGGCCGACAGAATCGCGGCAGCGAGGCCGGAGTCGTATTCATCGTAGAAATTCAGGATCGCCGTGACGGCGTAGCCGCGGCGGCGGAGCATTTGCAGGGTCAGAATCGTGTCGGGGTTGGCTTGCGGCAAGATGGCCACCACGGTGGCGTCGCGCGGCAGGCGGCTCATGGTTTCCGAGACGAGTTGCGCGAAATCGAGGCCGTCGGTCAGCTCGGCCCGCGCGAGAGATTGGAATATCTGCATGAGCTGATCCGGGCCGCGGCGCGTGGGGATCACCACCGGCCGCAGGCGATCGCTGCGGTCGAGCATGCTCGCGGCGCGGCGAGCGGCCTCGCGGTTGCGCAAATCGTATGACCAGCCTTCCTGGCGAATCCGATCGGCGGCGTCCCGGCAGTTGCTGATCAGGCCAAATTGTTGCCCCATTTCATAAACGGCATTGGCCAACGAGGCGGCGGCAGTGACCGCCAGTTCCGAACGATACGGCTCGTCCTTGGGATCATAGGCCGATTGATGAAAGTCCAAGAGAATCGTGGCCCCGGCGATGGTCGAGGCTTCGTACACTTTGCTGTGCAACACGCCGGTCCGGGCGGTGGCGCGCCAATGGACTCGATTGAGCGGATCGCCGGCTTCGTATCGCCGCACGCCGGCAATCCGCGTAGGGTCTTCGTAGAGCCGATGTTGGAGGCGAATTTCGCCGATCGGCCGCCGCGACGCGATATCGTAGCCGGCCAGCGGAACCACCTGCGGATAGACCAGCAAGAAGTGTGGGTCGGTCGCCACGCGATATCGCCGGTGCAGGCCGAACAGGTCGCCCGTCTCGAGCACCAGCGGGCCGATTTGATAGTAGCCGCGGCGATTGCACTGCAACTGATAGAGGATGGAGCTGCGTCCGCGGCTGCCGAGCATCTTCAGTTGGATCCGGCGACCTTTGACGCTCAGGTTTGGCGGATCGTAAATCAGCGCCGTTCTTGGCAGAACGTCTTCCAGCAGCAGCCAGGCGACCGGGAGCGTTCCTTCATTTTGAATGTTGATGACCACGGCAATCCGCTCGCCGATGCTGGCCGAGAGCCGATTGCATTCGCGCTCGGCCGAAAGGTTCGTGATCCAGACGCGGCTCATCACCCGGCTGGCCAGCATCAAGCCAAGCAGTGCATACATGGCATAGGCCAACAGACCCAGCCCGAAACAGAGGGAGATCGCCAACAACAAAAACACCCCAGCAAACCAGCGCATAGCTTTGAGTTTACCCGAAATGCCGACGCTAGCAGCGTCGGCCACGAACGACGCCGTCATCGCAATACGTCGCTAGTCCCGAACCCCGAATCCCGGCCTTGTCCATGCTAGCACCGCAGCGACCAAGAAAAAACTGATCTTGCCGCGATTTCGCCATTCATCTACAAACGCCGTTCGATCAATAGGCCGACGGTCGGGAAGGATTCCCGACCAGGGCTGCCAAATTCGGCATGGAAGTCGAGATTGTCTCGTCACGACCCGCGAGCAAGTGGGCGGCAGTGAAGTTCGCCGTGGAGCACTCGGCCGCGGCGCGTCACGCCCAAGGATGCCTTCGGGTGGATGCATACGTGGCGCCATGGAACGGTTCCGGCGCCGGCACCGAACTGCTGACGAGGAGACCCAGCCATGCTCGTTCTATCCCGTCGCCCTGGCGACAAGATCGTGTTCCCCGACTTGGATATACTGGTCGAGATTCTGCAATCGACCGGTAAAAACGTGCGCGTCGGCATCGATGCGCCCTCGGACGTGGCCGTCTTACGGCATGAATTGACTCGCACGGACGAACATCGGCGGGAAGCATCGCCGCGGCGAAAATCCCCCGACAATCACCGGCTGCGAAACAAGCTAAACACCGCGCGGCTGGCGCTATGCTTGCTCGAGAAGCAGATGGAGGCAGGCCTGCCAGATGCGGCCAAATTGACGCTGGCCCGTGCGCTCGAGGAATTTGCGGCCGCGGCCAACGAGCTTCAGCCCGCAGAAGATCGTCACGAGCAGGCCGCGAAACTGCCTCGGCTGCGTGCCCTGCTGGTCGAGGACGATGCGAATGAGAGTGAACTGCTGGCGGGCATCTTGCGGATGAGCGGGATCGTCGTCGATACGGCCGGCGACGGCTGGCAGGCGCTCGATTACCTGGCCCATCACGAGCGGCCGGACGTGGTGTTGCTCGATATGCGGATGCCGCGGTTCGATGGCCCTTCGACGATCTCGGCCATTCGGCAGAACCCAGAGTTGCAAGGGCTCAAGGTCTATGCAGTCAGTGGCAGCACGCCGGACGAAGTGGGCCTGCCAATGGGCCCCGGCGGAGTCGACCGCTGGTTCTCGAAGCCGCTCGATCCGGGCCGACTGGTGCGCGAGATGAAGCACGAACTCGATATGCCGCACGCGTCGGCCTTGGCGACGTGATCGTGCGCGTCGGCGCGGACTCCAGCCGTTTCCTTGTGGGTGCCACTGCTGGCTTGTCCAGCAGTGACGCACTTTCGCAAATTCTTGATCTTATCTTCGAAGGACCTGTGAACGCACGGTTGTAAATCCAGCGGTGCGGCTCACTGCTGGACAAGCCAGCAGCGGCACCCGAAACCGCCTTCCCGGTTCATCGGCGGCGACATTTGCGCACTAACTGGCGCTCATTCGGCGCGGCGATCGCGAAGCGCTCGCAGCAAGCCATGCAGATCGTCGGCCTTGAGCGGCTTGACGAGATGTTCGTTGAAGCCCGCTTCTAGGGAGGCACGGCGATCATCCTCGTCGCCGTAGCCGGTCAACGCCACGAGATAGATATCACCTTTGGGCAACTCTTCCCGAATGTGGCGAGCGACCTGATGGCCGTCCAGGTCGGGCAGCCCAATATCGATAAAAGCTACGTCCGGCCGCTCTCTCAGAATCATCTCGACTCCCGCGACTCCATCCGCCGCCGCGGTTACGAAACTGCCGTCCAACTCCAAGAGCATTTTCATCAATTCGCGGGCGGCCGAATTGTCTTCGACGACGGCCACCCGCAGCGCCGTGTCTCGCGGCGAGGAATCTTGGGGTTTGTCGGATTGGCTACCGTTATGGCGATCCGAAGCGATCATGAACTTGTCCATCAGGCCGTTCTCCTGCGGAAGTATCGGATGCGTTCGGTCGATTGGTCCCCTAAATCGATAGTTCGGTTTGCTCCAGCGCCGCCTGGCCATCATCCAATTGTTGTGAGGTGGCGTGCAAAGTCCATGCCGATTCGCCCGTAACGAATGAGGCGAACTGGCGAGTTTGGAGTGATCTGCGCCCGATGCACCAGTTGCCTGCGTCCATACGATACTTACGAGCGACACTCCTCAAGGTTGCCATCATTATGAAGGATCCCCAGCTTATGACACGTTTTCAGAGCCGTCCGTTGTCCGATTCCGAGCCGACCGAGTCGTCCGGGTCCGCTCAGCAGCCCGCGGCGAGTCCGATCGACGCCAGCGAGATCGCCGCACTCGATGCTTATTCCCAGGTCGTAATCCGGGCCGCGGACATTGTCGGGCCGGCGGTGGTCAACATTGAGGTCCGGCATCGCGGCCGGCAGCAGCGGGCAGCCAAACAGGCGCAGGGTGGGGGCATGACCGGCAGCGGGTCGGGATTCGTATTCGCTCCCGATGGATTCATTCTGACCAATAGCCACGTCGTCCATAACGCCGAGCACATTGAAGCGACCTTCGCGGATGGCCGGCAGCTTCAGGCGGAAATGGTCGGTGATGATCCGGAAACCGACCTGGCCGTAGTGCGCGTTGCCGCAAACGGATTGGCGAGCGCCCAATTCGGTGATTCGAGGACGCTGCGGCCGGGGCAACTGGTTGTGGCGATTGGCAATCCCTACGGATTTCAATTCACGGTCACGGCCGGGGTCGTCAGCGCACTAGGGCGATCGCTGCGAGCCCGTTCCGGACGGCTGATCGACAACATCATCCAGACCGACGCCGCCTTGAACCCCGGAAACTCCGGCGGGCCACTGGTCTCGTCGCGCGGCGAAGTCGTCGGCGTCAACACGGCCATGATCCTGCCGGCTCAGGGGCTTTGCTTCGCAATCGCTTCCAGCACGGCCGAGTTCGTTGCCTCGCGGCTCATCAAGGACGGCCGAGTGCGCCGTGCCTACCTGGGCCTGGCCGGTCAGAACGTTCCGCTGCCGCGGCATTTGATCCGCTTTCATAATCTGTTGACCAACGGCGGCGTGCTCGTCGTCTCGGTCGAAGAGAAGAGTCCGGCGGAGCAGGCGGGACTGCAACAAGGAGACGTGCTGATCGAGTTCGCGGGAGAAAAGCTCACGACGATCGACGATCTGCACCGATTACTGACAGAAAGTCGCGTCGGCAGCCGTTTGCCGCTCGCGGTGATTCGCCACTCGGAAAAACGGATCGTCGAGATCGTGCCGGCGGAATCTCGGGGAGTCGATCCGTGAGCGGCGGCGGCGGAGTCAGGTCAACTCATGCCGCTGTCAAACACGAATCGCGCCTTGCACGATCCTGGCTCGTCAGCCTACTGGCGTCTCAAGTCGCGGCCGCAAAATGTCGCGCCAGGCTTCCAGCGAAAATAGCCCGCGATGGTGGAAGAAGACCGTTTGAGCCAAATGTCGCATAGCTCGACTGCTGAGGGCCAAGTCATAAGCCCAGTTCGGCGGCGCGAGATCAAATGCCAATCGCAACAGCCGCTTAAAGCGGAACGACGGCCCTAGGCTACGGACGAGCCGCGCCGGATCCGGTCCGGATTCCAGAAGGTAGTCGCTGATGGCGATTCCCGCCGCACGTCCAAGTTGCATGGCCGGATGAATGCCCCCGGCCGTCAGGGGCGAGACCATTCCCGCGGCGTCGCCCAGCAGCATCACGCCATCGCGCTTGAACGGCCGCACCGCACCGCCGCAAGGAATTAGCCCGCCGCGCCGCCCGATGAGTCGCGCTCGATCGAAGTTGAACACTTTCGAAAGCTTCTTTACGAGCGGCCCAAGACGTGGCACAATTGGCTGCCGTGCCGCTAGGCCGATCTGCGTAGCGCCCAAACCGGGCACGACCCAGGCGATGTATCCTGGCGCTAAATCGGAATCGAGGAAAACATGGAGGCGATCGTCGTCCAGATCGCCAACCCCTTCGAACTCTCCCTCGACGCCCGTCAAGAACCGCACGTTCCGTCCGAGCCGAAAATCGCGAGCCACTGCCGACCTGGGGCCGTCGCAACCGACAAGAAACCTCCCCTCGATCTCGTGCCGTTCAAGGCGAACGCCGAACTCGCAGCGGCACGCGCCGACGTACGACGATTCCAGCCGAATTTCCGCCCCGGCCTCGCTCGCCTGGCTTGCCATCCAGCGCATCAACTCCGGTGTGTCGGTCGCGAGGAAGTAGTACCCAGGCGAGACGAAATCGAGCCATTGCAGGTTTGGTGCGTAAAGCCGCACTCCGTGAACCTTGCGGATCAATCGCCGCGGAAAATCCCAGGCATCGGCGACTTCTTTAACCAACAACCCGGTCGTGTGGCAAGCATCTCCCGGCTGCTTCTTGCGTTCTAGCACGACAGAGTTCACACCCCGAGCGGCGGCGGCCTGAGCGCATGTCAAGCCCGCGAATCCGCCACCCACGACGATCAGATCGTAACGTCGCATAGGTCAAGTACCGTTGCCAGTCGCGAATTGCCGCGCCGCCACCACATAGTGTTCCGACGCATGACGAATTCGGATGACGTCTTCCGGCGTGACTTGCCGCGACACCTTGCCTGGCAGCCCGAGCACGACCGAGCCGGGCGGGATTTTTATTCCTTCAGTGACGATCGCGCCGACGCCCACGACGCTCTCCTCGCCAATTTCGGCCCCATTCATTACGACGGCCCGCATTCCGATCAGCACGCGATTGCCGACGGTCGCACCGTGGACAATCGCGCCGTGGCCGACCGTGACCTCGTCGCCAATGGTGCAGGGAAAGCCCGGATCGGCGTGGAGGATGCAACCGTCTTGGATGTTCGTGCGCCGCCCGATGCGGATCGCCTCGGTGTCGCCGCGGACGACGGCGTTGAACCACACGCTCGATTGCTCGCCGATCGACACATCGCCGAGTACAACCGCGCCGCGTGCAAGAAACACGCTTGAGTGGATGAGTTCCGGGCGAAATGAAGTGGCAGGATCCGGCATTTGATTCCCGCGTTCATTCACCGGAATTTCCCAATCCAGCCAGAAACTCACTCATCTCGCCGGCGGCGTGGGCGTTCCCTTGATGCCGCGCCTGCTCGATTCCATCGCGCAGCACCGATCGCGCTTCATCAATCCGGCTGAGCCGGGCAAGTTGTTGGGCGGCCATGAAAAATGCCGGCACATACGGCGGAGTCCGCATTTGCAATTCGCGGAGGCGGGCGAGACTCCGTTCGTGGTCCGCTTCCTTTTCGAGTTCCAGAGCCAGAGCATAGCAAAGAAAGACATCGCCGGGATCGTCAGCCAAGAGCGCTTCGAGTTTTTCGCGGCGCGACATGCGGGAAGCGAGGGGCGAGAGGAAAGGGATGAAGGATGTGAAGACGCGAACGCCAGTCTATAAATCGCCGGTGATTTTTATTAACTGTCCGGGCTTTTGTTTGGTTCCTTCTTTGGCTGTGCCGAGGAGCGTGACATAGAGCGCGCCGTCG
>DASZFO010000357.1 GCA_035939775.1 Pirellulales bacterium
GACGTCGGTGGGGGAAGTGCAGTTGATGAGGATGACGCCGTCGACGCCGTCGGGGAAATGGCCGATCGCGCTTTCGAGATCGCCAGCGCGGGAGCCAGGACCCGAGCCTTCGTCCCAAGACCAGCCCCCGTTCTTGACCCAGCCCGGGTCTGAGCCGTCCCAGCCTAGATTGCCTTTGAACATCACGTCGGTGGTTTGAGGGCCGAGCACTTTTAGCCCTCGAATGCCGCTTAAGAATCGCCCCAAGTCGGCGACCGAGGCATACCATCCCGCCGCTCCGGCCCCCGAGTCGAGGTTCCAGTCGAACGGGTAGCCGGGCCGCTTGTTGCCGAGCTTGAGATAGCCGCACATCGGCTCTTTCGCCTGAAAATGGGTCTCCATTTGGGTGATCCCCATGGGGGCCAGCACGTGCGATTTGACGTATGGCGTGTATTGAACGCGGCCGATCTGCTCGATCACCAGACGGACGATGTAGTAATTGTTGTTCTGATATTCCTCGAACGTGCCCGGCTTGTGGGCCAGCGGTTGGTTGAGCAGCTTCTCTAGATCTTTGGGGGTGCTAGCATCGTTTCCAGGCTTGAAGCCGCTCCTGTGCCTGAGCAATTGGCGGATGGTGACGCTCTTCACGTCGGCATGGGCTTGGGGGCAGATTTGCTTGATGTGCGGCCAGAACGGATCGTCGAGCGAAAACTTCTGCCCCGTCTCTTCCCACAGCCTGAGCAGGGCGACGGCCGTGACGGTCTTCGAGACGCTGGCCACGCCCATCGGCTTATCGAGCGTCCATTTTAGCGAAGGGTTCACCTTCTCCCACGGCGCTCGGGCCCAGCCTTCCGCTCCCTCAGCGACAACCTTTCCATTTTGCAAGACCTCGAAGGCGTAGCCCCCCGCCAGTTTGCCATCGCAGGCGCGGTGAATGATGTCCGACCATTTCACAAAATTGTGCGGCCCGCCCTCGGGGGCGACGGCGACCCAGCGCGGCGACTTGCCCTCCTTTTCGAGGGCTGCGATCTGCTTGGATGCCGGGTGATTCAAGTCGCTGGTCCACCAGCCGTTGTCGGTGAGGCAAAACCACGTGCCGTTCGCTGTGAAGGAGACGCATCGGATCGTGACGCCATTCGTCACGGCGTTTTTGAGCACTTTGGACAGATCGTCGGGAACGCTCCCATACGAGACGCCGGCCTTGTCGTGCAACAGCACCCATGCGCCGTTGGGCCCAAACGCGACCGACTGCAACGTTCCGCCGGCTTTGGCCACCTCCTGTATCTTCTTCAAAGCGGCATCGGGACAATCGGCGACTGCATTGCCATTCTGATTCCAGAAGACGGCCCAGCCGCCGTTGGGCGTGAAGGCCAAGCACTTGAACGTGTTCTTTCCCTTTTGCAGTTCAGTCAGTTTCTTGCAGGCAGGCAGATCGAGGTTGCTGGTGACGAAGCCATTGCCCTCCAACAACACGACCCAGTCGCCGCCGGGAGTGAAGGCGACGTTGTGAAACGTGTGGTCCTTCTGCAGACTTGCCAGTTCCTTGCAGACGGGCGCGTCGAGACGATTCGTCCAAAACGCATTTCCGCCACCGAAAACGACAAAGTCGCCGGCCGCGCGGGCCGCTGCCGCGCAAGCCAACCAGATGGAGAACCAGCAGAGGACGAGTCGCCGTTTCATTGCAATGGTTTCGGCGCGGCTCAGTTTGGATACTTCAACCCGGCCAATTGCGTTTCCGCCTGGTCGAGCAATCGCAGCACACGGGGCAGCTCGGACTCGGACGTGTATTTATAGTCGTCGAGCAGATTCTGAGCTGCACCGAGAGCATCGAGCTTAGTCGCAAGCAATTGAAGCCGCAACTCATCCTGCGTCAGTTCGACCGAGACATCGAGCAGTTGCCGATTCAATCGGTCGGTGACTTCGTCCCCGTCCTCGTGCGACTTGCCAAGCTCTTCCTTGCGCATCGCGAGCCGGATCTCCGCCTCGGCCAATTCAGCCTCGGCGTTGTTGACATCGCCTTGCGACCCTGCCGCGACGTTATGCGCCTCCTGCCGGTATTTAAGAGCATCCTGCCGCGCGGCAACAAGCCTTTTAAGTTGCGCGACAATCTCATCGGTTCCTGTTCGGTCGTGGGCGTGCTTACTCTGTTCGGCAACTATTCGAGCAATGCTCTCGCGCCGAGCGGTCTTCAACTTCGCTTCAATTTCAAGATTAAACCGATCGCGCTCCAATCCGAGAAGGATCGGGGCGACGTTTTCCGGACTCAGCCCGCATGTTTTCTGCACGGCATGGCGCAATTCTCTTTGCTTTTCCCGGAGTTCATCCGCCCGCTGCTTCAACTCCTGCACCTGGGTCTCGTCCGATTTGATGGCTGCGTCGCGGAGAGTGTCCACCGGCGCGGAATCGGCATGCTGCTTATTCTCCGGCTTTTCGGATCGCTCTTGACCGCAAACTAATGGCCCGGCGGACAACAGCACCATGCCGACCAGAGAGATGGCTCCAACGGGAAATAGCTTTAACAACGACCGGATCGACGGATACTGACACTTTACAGATCTGGCAAACATGCGTGGCATGGGAATCGTCCTTTGCGAGGGGTTCAAGGATTAGCTCCGGCCAGCCGTTGTTTGGCTTCGGCGGACCACGGAGTATGCGGAAACAAATCGATCACGGACGCATAGTCTTCTCGGGCCGATGCGACGAGTTCCGGCCGCAATCGCTTCGCATCCGCCGTGACCAGAATGGCCATTGCCGCGCGACCTACTTGCTCGTCGATGCGGCTTTGACGGTCGGGAATCGAATCCAACTGCCGTGCCATCGTCGCCAGCTTGCGCTGGCGTTCAGCGACGAGCAGCCGATCGAGAATCCGTTGCTCGATATCAACTTGCTTCAAGGCCAGCCGCAATTCGTTGGGCGCGGGAGCGTTGTCCACTTTGGTGATTTGGCGATCATCGTCAGGCGGTTGTTGCCAAGGGGGCTCGCGAATCACGCGAACGCCTTGCCAGATCGAGGTCGCTACGACGAGAAGCCCCACCGAAGCGACGACTCGATTGCGGCGCTTTCGCCGCTGATGCAATGCCCGCACTGTGTTCGCCAACTCCAGCGGGCAGGTGCTCGGCGCCACCGGTGCGGCATCGACTTCGGCCAGCAGTGCCTTGAGTGAATCGTCGCGCACGGTTGCAACTACTCCATCAGATCGGCCAAAAGTTCTTCCAATTGGCGGCGGGCGCGATGGAGGCGCACCTCCACCGTATTGCGATGCGCGCCGACGATTACTGCAATCTGCTCCACGCTCATTTGCTCCAAGTAGTGCAGCACGATCACCTCACGGTAGCTCGCCCCTAGCGACTTGATCGCCTCTCGCACTCGGCCGCCGCGCTCGGCAGCGGCCAGCGAATCCTCCATCATCGCTCGCGGCTCTTCGGGCGGCGTCGCAGAGAGCCAACTGAACCAGCGCCGGCGAACCGCTTCCCGGCGAAGGCGGCTGCGGCATTTGTTGGTCGCGATTCGCTTCAGCCATAGGTCCGGGCTTTCCTTGTCACGAACGCGTTCCCACGCCGCCCAAGCCGACAAAAACACCTCCTGGACGACATCCTCGGCTTCGTCGCGCCATCCAAGCAATCGGTAAACCAACCGCCGGATCGGTTCGTGGTGCTCGACCACCATCCGATCGAAGGCATCGCGGGCCATTGCAGGCGTGCCATCGGACAGTTCCATGTGGCAATACAGCGCCTGCGTGGGTTTTCGCTGCGACAAGTCCGCGACGGCGGTTTCGGAATGCATCGAGTCCGTTGCTGCCCCCATACTTATAGACGCCGAAAGGACCGATTGCTTACAAGAAACCATCGGATTTGGCGCCGGGGTGCAATTTGAGAGGCACAAAATAGCCCGCTGCAAATTTCACAACGGTTTTCAAGACGCAGGCCGTTCGCGAGACGACTCTACAAATGATGGCCGACAGACTTGAGCGCCAATCGGTCAGCGTTGTCTTGTCCAGCGCCCACGGCAATGAGATCGAGGAGCGAATCATCCTCCGCGGTGGTTGTGACGCCACCGCTTGCGAAGACGGCGTCCGTCGCCGCACAGAGGTCCGCCCGCGCAACCGAGTTGCCGCTTATGTTTGCGACCGCTTTTGAGTCTGCGGACTCGGCGTTACGATTCGAGACCTGCGATTCGGTTGTCGCCGTAGTATCCGACTGCGCCGCGGAGCTAGATAGACGATGCAGACTCGACTGCGACGGCAATGCTGAGTCGGATAGCCAACCGAGCGCCGGCGATGAACCAGACGGAAGGAATGCGCTGGATGCTTCGGGTGATGTCGAGATTGAAGGCGAGACACCACTCGCAAGTGGGGCGGAAGTCGTCGCCGTGGTGGATTCCGCTGCCAAGCTTGCCGCCGAAACGCCACTGCTTTCAACGGCTGCCGTGCCGATCAAGCCCTGTGCGCCGCTAGCGATTGCGGCGGCTGTCAGAGGGTTCCCGGAGGAGTCCGAAGCGGCAATCGTCACCGTGGCCGGATTGGTAGCGTCGCCGCCGATCACGAGACTTCCCTGAATGATGTGGTTGGCGGTCAAACTTGCGCCAGAGTTGACCACAACGTTTCCGGACCCGTCGATTCCGCCGACTACTTGATTCACGCCGGTGACCAGCACGCCGCCGGGCGAAACGCTGTTGTTTGTGATGTTCGTCGTGTTGCCGGTGGCGACCGTCGAACCATCTAGCACAACGACGCCCGTCGAGCCTACCGTCGCGCTGACCGCCGGCGCCGTTTGGCTGCCGCCAATCACAAGAGTTCCAGTGGCTGTGGTCGTCGCATAGTCCGGATTGTTGCTCGTAAAGGTCGCCGACACTGCGTACGAGCCGGCAGCCGAAGGCGGATTGGTGGAGCCGTCGTAAGTCACGGCAAAACTCCCGTCGATCGGCGTAACGCCGTCAATGCCCAGTGCAGTGACGGTGGCGGCATGGGCCGTGCCATCATCGGTGAACGGACCACCGTCGATGATGATCGTGGGCGTGGCCGGCACGATCGCGAGCGTTCCCGTCCCGACGGCGTTGCCGTAATTAGGATCGCTGCTGGTAAACGTGGCCTGGACGATGTACGAGCCGACCTCGGCGTACTCACCCGACGAAAGAGCGGTCGGAACCTGAACCGGAGCGTATTGGAACGAGAACGTTCCGGCCAGCGGAGTGACGCCGTCGGACCCGTAGGCGACGGCGGCGGTCGCGCCATGCGTATTGCCGTCGAAAGCAAAACTGCCTCCCGCGACCACAACAGTCGGCAACGCGAGCACGTGGACCGAGAGCGGGCCACTGGTCACCGAACCGAGGCTATTGGTTGCAGTGAAGGTGGCAGTGAACGTGGTCGCGTCGGCGGTCGTTGGCGAAATCGAAATCACTCCAGAATTCGGATCGATCGATACGGAACTCGGCCCACTGGCGACGGAATAGATCGGCGCCGGATTGCCGGACCCCATTACACTGATCTGCACCGTTTGTCCCACGGTCACGTTGACCGGCGAGCTGCCCATCCACAGGGCGCCATTGAGCAGGAAATACTGGTTCAAGGCTGGCGCGTAAAGCGGCGCGCCGCTGGTGAGGGTGGAATAGGGAGACGACACTCCGTTGAGCACCGACGTGACGACGTAGGAATGGCTGGGCGCGATTCCACCCGCGTGCGCCGCGGCAAGACCGGTGATCGTGGCAGACGATGTCGTCAAGCCGCTTGCCACGAGGTTATAGGTGTAATAACCCCCACGGCTCCCTTTGCCGCCGCCGGCGGTGTGCAAAACCTTCTCGTAAATGTTGTACGTCGGCGTGGCGCCTGCCGGCTCCAAGACCGGATTCCAGGCGATTGTCACCGAAGTGGTCGACGCCCCTGTTACGGTGACTCCCGTGGGAATCGTATTGATCGAGACGGTCGTGGTCGCCGACGTGTTAGCGTAATTAGGATCGGCGCTTGCGAAGCTGGCCACAACAGCGTACGAGCCGGGATTGGTCGGCGGCGTCGACGAACCGTTATACGTAAACGAAAAACTGCCGCTGACCGGCGTCACTCCGTCGACTCCAACGTCCGTCGCCACGGCCGGGTGAGGATTGGCATCGAAACTGAATGTTCCGCCGGTCAAGGTAACCCTGGGTGTTGCCTGGGCGATGACCATCGTCGAAGTTTCAGTTCCGTTCGAGTAGCTCGGATCGCTGCTCGTGAACGTGGCGACGACCGTATAGCTGCCGGCGTTTGTCGGCGGATCGGAAGAACCATTGTACGTGTAGGTGAAGCTGCCGCTGATGAGAAAGTCTTGCGAATTCGCTGCCGTTGCGATTGCGCCGTGCGCGAAGCCATCGTAGACGAACGGACCGTCGTAGATGGATATGTCGGGCTCTTGTAGTTGTTGCTGGTCCGCGGATGAACTGCTTCCCGCCGCCGCGGAAGCATGCGCCGTCGGACTATTGACGCCAGCAGCGGCGGTGCCGCCAGCAGTTGAGCCGGACGTGTGGGCGGCGAGCGCGCGAGACGAATGCGTCGTCGCACTGACAAGGGCTGGCCCCGCGATCCCGGACAGCTTCGTCAACAAATCGCGGCGTTCGAGGGGCTCAGAAATAAGCTGCGGCTTCGACCTGCGAGATGTCCCGCGCGACTTGTCGCGCCGATTTGCACTTCGACCGAGAAACTTCCGACGGATGTGATCTGGCATGGCAGAATCTCCCGACCCGACTGGGTCAAAGCTCGCCGCCGCATTGCACTACCGCCCCCGGTCCCGCCAGCATACGATTTCGGACGGGACTTGGGAAGCAAGAAGGCCCCCCAAATGAGAGGGGTATATGTCAAATCCGCCGTTGACGCGCGATGGCCGCGGACAATTTACGCTAACTATTTGACTTCCAATGGGTTCTGGTTCATCATACGAGGCGGCGAATGCTGCCCAGAGCCAATTATCTCCGCGTCCCGGCGAACTAGGTTCGGGCAAATCGTCCACATCTCGCTCGACGAGCGCCCAGTTTTTCTCGGCCGCTCGTCCGTAGGGGGTTCCGAAAAGGAGGCCCGGCTATGGAAACATTATTTCTTGTTTGCGCCATCGTCGGTGGAACGCTCGTCGTCTGCCAGTTCCTGATGACGGTTATCGGCTTCGCAGGACATGGCACGGACCTGCACAGTGGCGACATGCACGGCGGCGGCTTTGACTCGGCCGCCGGTCACGTCGGTGAATTGCACGGCGGCGACGCGCACGGCGGCGAAGTCCAACATGAAACGCAGCACGCAAACTCGGCCAGTCCCGGTGTGACCGCGCATTCCGCGCCGATCCACGGATCTCAATCGCTCCCGCGGGCCGCCGACTGGTTCTTTGGCGTGCTCTCGTTTCGCACGGTCGTGGCCTTCGTGGCGTTGTTCGGCGTCGGTGGTAAAGCCGCGCTCGGCGCCGGCTTGGATCCGGTTGCAACCCTGGCGATCGCGATCGGCTCAGGCGTCGCCGCGATGTATGCCGTGCATGGCTTGATGCGCGGCTTGAAATCGCTCGACACCGACCGCACGATGCGGATCGAGCGGGCAATCGGCCAACCGGGCACGGTCTATTTGTCGATCCCCGCGCATCGCTCCGGATCGGGAAAGATCCAATTGACATTGCAAAACCGGCTCGACGAACTCGAAGCCGTCACGGCCGGCGAACGCCTTCCGGACGGCGCCAAAATAAAAGTGGTCAGCATCATCGGCCCGGGGACCGTCGAAGTCGAATCGCTAGCGTAGCTGGCGGAATCATCCACTCTGAGGAGCAACAAAGTGTCTACCTTGTTTTCCGTCGCGATCGAACCCGGCAGCACCGAGTTTTGGGGCACCGTCGCCGTGGCGCTCATCGCGCTCATGTTCTTCAGTTTCGTGATCTTGCTGACCCGCCGCTACAAGCGCTGCCCGAGCAACCGGGTGTTAGTGATCTTCGGCAAGGCGGGGCGCGGCGGTGAGGCCGCACAATGCATTCACGGCGGGGCGAAATTCGTCTGGCCCCTGATCCAGGACTTCGCGTATCTGAACCTGGAGCCGATGCAGATCGAAATCCCGCTCCGCGGCGCGCTGTCGATGGAGAATATCCGGGTGAACGTGCCCAGCGTGTTCACCGTGGCGATCGGCACCACGCCGGAGGTGATGAGCAACGCCGCGATCCGCCTCTTGGGCCTCGGGTCCAAGGAGATCGAGAAGCAGGCCGTCGAAATCATCTTCGGCCAAATGCGGCAAGTGATCGCTTCGATGAAAATCGAAGACATCAACCGCGACCGCGACACGTTCCTGCACCACGTCCAGAGTTCGCTCGAGCCGGAGCTGAAGAAGGTCGGCCTGGTGCTAATCAATGTGAACATCACTGATATCACCGACGAGAGCGGCTATATCGACGCGATCGGTCAGAAGGCCGCGTCGCAAGCGATCCAGCAGGCCCGCGGCGACGTGGCCGAGCAACTTCGCCTCGGCGAGAGCCGCGTGGCCGAGGCCGAGCGCGACAAGTCGATCCAGGTGGCCAACGCCAAGAAAGACCAGCAGATCGGCATGCACGATGCCGATCGGGCTCAGGCCGTTCGGCTGGCCGAGTTGGAGAAAGAACAGAAGTTTGGCGAGCAGACCGCGGCCTTCCAGCGCGACGCCCAGATCAAAGGCGCCCAGCAGACGATGCGCATTGCCATGGCCGATGCAGAGGCCCAGGCCGTCGCCGGCGAGAACGAGGCCCAGGCCCGGATCGCCGGCTCGCAAGCCACGCTGGCCGTGAAGCAGGCCGAGGCCTTCCAACTCGGCGAAAGCCGCAAACGCGAAGCCGAGGCCGCCGTGCAGGAAATCCAGAACCGGGCCATGGCGAAGGCGGCCATCGCGTCGGCCGAGCGAGTCGAAGCCGAGCGGCGCGCGGCGGTCGAAGCCCCGGCCAAGGCCGAGAAGGCGCGGATCGTTGTTGACGCTGAGGCCGAGGCCGAAAAGCGGCGGATCGTCGCCCAAGGCGAGGCCTCCGCGATCTTCGCCAAGCTGGAAGCCGAAGCCCGCGGCCAGTTCGAAATCCTCGCCAAGAAAGGGGACGGCCTGCGGCGGATCATCGAAGCCTGCGGCGGGGCCAAAGAAGCCTTCCAACTCCTGCTGCTCGAGCACTTCGACAACCTGGTCGCCGCTTCAGCCACCGCCATCTCGAATATCAAGTTCGACAAGGTGGTGGTCTGGGAAAGTGGCGACAAGAACACCACCGCGACCGCCAATTTCCTACACGGCATGGCCCGCACTATGCCTCCGATGATGCAAGTGATGAAAGACATCGGCGGCGTCGAATTCCCCGAAGCCCTGATGAAATTCGTCAGCGACAGCCCGGCCGATGGCCACGCCTCGCGCCCGGTGCCCGCGCCGCCAATCGACGGCAACGGCGCGCCGGCAGCGGCGCCGCCAGCAGCGCCGCCGTCAGGTCCAGCTAAGTAGGTCTCGCCTGCCGGGCGGGACCTGTCCGGATCGGACTTCGGCGAGTTCAGTCGAGCCGCAAGCCGGACCCACTTGAAAATGAGACGCTTTCGGCAGAGTAGCGAACTTGGTATCCGTCGCCTTCGCGTGATAGAATTGGTGACGGAGATACTAACCGAACCAAGCCGCATCGAATCATCCCGATCCGAATTCAACCGATTGGAAGGGGAATTATGTCCACGGAACACCGAACGACTGACCCGAACTTGCCCCAGGTTCTGGCCGCGATGCCGGCGCAAGCCCCATCGGTAATTGCATTGCTCGACGAATGGCTGAGGGACGAGTCGGGGTACGACGAAGAAACGTGGCCCGAGCTGAAGGCAGCGATCGACCGGGATCGGCCCTCGGCACGGAGGCTCTTTGATGGCTAGAGCGGTGCTGCTCGACACGGGACCACTCGGCATGGTGACTCACCCGCGCCCAAATCGCGACATCGTGGAATGGTTGCGATCGTTGCTTAGCGCGGGAGCGACGGTACACGTACCCGAGATCGCCGACTATGAGTTGCGCCGCGAGCTAATCCGGGCCAAACGCATCAAGGGTATCGCGCGCCTCGACGCGCTCGAAAAACGAATCGGATACATTCCGCTCACAACGGCTGCGATGCGGAAAGCCGCGGAATTCTGGGCCGATGCCCGCAACCGCGGGATCCCGACCGCCGACGACAAGGCGCTTGATGCGGATATGATTCTTGCCGCCCAGGCCGTGACGTATCCTCGCACCGCGGGATCAACGGTGATCGCCACCACGAACGTCGCTCATTTGTCGCTGTTCGCGGATGCCGAGTCGTGGCAGAACGTGAGCTAAAATGCGATTCAGTTCACGAAACGAGTTGCATCGCCCTATTTCTCCTGCGGCTGCCTGACGTATTTGCCTGCCCCGGTCGACATTGAGGCGACGACTTCGGTGTTTAAGCAACTTGAAACAAGAGGCCGCCGCCGCGATCGTTATTTTTGGAATTGGCCAAAAACTAAAATAACTAGGCGCCGCTGTTTCTCTTGTTTCGGTGATATGAACTGCCTGCATCACAGAAGTCGCGGCTGAAGCCCTCAAAACGGGTCAGCGCCGCTCCCAAACCTGGATGGTGTCTTCAGTGCTCGGATTTCCCGTGGCGCTGTTGGAATTCGTCAGCGAAAGACGAGCCTACTCCTGACGTTGCCAATACCCCTTCAGCCCGCGAGCCGTGAGTATGTCTGCGATCGCGCCACCGCGTTTCAGAGTCATCTCCGCCGATACTCCGTCGAAATAGGCGTTAATGTCGGCCTCCGCCTGCAGACGGTTCAATAGCATCGTCAATACGCTCTGCTGGCCGCGGTCGGCCGCCCAAGACATGGCCGTTTCGTCGATCTTGTTTCGCGTCTCCATGTCCGCGCCGCGCTTCACAAGGAACTCACACAATTCGAGATAGCCGAGGCCGGCGGCTTCCAACAGGGGCGTACTGCCGAAGTCGTTGCAGGTATTCACGTCCGCGCCGCGCTCAAGCAGCCACTCCACGGACGGTAGATCGTTCTCGACGACTAGGTAGTGCAGCGCCGTCTCGCCGACGGAATTCCTGACATCGATCAGCGTCGGGTCTTGTGCCAGCAACTTCGCGGCAGTGCCTCTGTCGGAATAAGCGGCGTCGCGAATCGCGTAGAAGCGCGGGTCGGTCCTATTTTTGCTCGCGTCGGCCATGTCCTGTCCTCGCATCCTGCCGCCGCGGTTGGGCGGAGCGCCCTTTTTCGTGAGGTGATCGCAGCCGTCGGAGGCCTCGTGTTCCGGGGCAGCGCAGGCGATGCACATGCCATTTTCAACGTAAAAGTCCCCGGCGGCGTTCAGAGGATAGCGCTGCGAATGCATCATAAGTTTCCCCGGGCCTAACTTGACGTACGCAGCAAGCGGCGCGTTGCCGGACGAATCTTGGAGCTGGTCAGGTCGGAGAACGGAAAGCGGACCAGGATAATCTCATGACGCGAGAAGCTGGGGATACACGTCATCCTCCGTGTTGTCCCAAACCGAACTCAAGGAGCCCTGGCTCGCCTGCTGCCAAAACGTCTCGTCTCCGGGCGGCAGAATCGTGACCAGCACGGTCGCCCCGTCGGGCAATTCGGCCGGTTCGGTCAATTCGATCTTCCCATCGTGAATCACGGCCCACAGCGAATTCAGCATGACGACCCCGATCTTAGCTCCCCGACAAGGACTCGAACCTTGGACAAGCGGATTAATCCGCCGCGGCGGACTCTACCGACTGATCGTTTCGTCGAGCCACTCGCGACCCACCCCGGATTTCAGCCAACGCTCGCGGGCCATTGCTTCTTTGCGGCTGGCGAATTCCTCGGTATAAACCAATTTCCAAGGCCCAGCGTCCTTGGCAGTAAATCGCTTGCCGAATCGATCGGCCGAGTTGTGCCGTTCCAGGCGCCGCGCAACGTCGTTTGTCTGGCCGATATATCGACCGCCGGTCGATTCGCTGACGAGTACGTAGACGAAGAAACTCAAGGCTCCCCGACAAGGACTCGAACCTTGGACAAGCGGATTAACAGTCCGCTGCTCTACCAACTGAGCTATCGGGGATCAAAACTCAAATCGCGGATTAATCCGCCGCGGCGGACTCTACCAACTGAGCTATCGGGGATCAGAATCCTCAATTCTAATTACGCCGCTAAATCTCGTCCAGACGCAGTTCGAGACCGGCTTGGAACGATTCGCCGGGCTGGAGGATTCGCAAGCCGGTTTCGAGGCCGCGCTCGCCGAGCGTGAACGCATCCGGCACGCACGTGTAAGGCTCGATGCAGATCGCCTCGCGGTGCGGCGGGTTGAACACCACGCAATGGCCGAACGACTCGTCGAACACGATCGACAGCCGGCGGTCGTTCACCGGGTCGAGCAGCCGGCAGAAGACGCGCCCGCTACGAGGCTGCAAATCGGTGAAGATGTCATCGAGATGCGTCTGGCCGAAGAGCATTCCGCCGCCAACCGCGCGGCCGTCGGTCGCGGGCAGCTTGCGGTCGGTTGGGAGCATCCCCGCGAGTTCCCAATAGCTTTGAGCCGGGACCGTGAGATGGCACTCGTCGCGCTTGCCGAACGACCCGAGCGGCAGGCGGAAATAGCCGTGCGTGCCCAATCCAAACGGCAGCGGCCGGTCGCCAGGGTTATCGACGGCCAGCGAGCAGCTCAGCCCGACGTGATGGACCTCGTAACAAACGCGGATGCGAAAATCGGCTGGCCACAGATTCAAGAGGGCGGGATCGTCGTGGGCCGCGTGAAACTCGCCCGTGACGCTCGATGGGCTTTGCGACACAATTCGCCACGGGCGGTCGTGCACGAAGCCGTGAATGGCGAATCCCAGCCGCTCGTCGATCACTAGCGGAAACTCGCTGCCATCGAATCGCAGCACCGTGCCGCGCAGCCGCCCGGCGTATGGGCAGAGGATCGGGATGCCGCTGCCCGCCGGCCGCGCGCCGCCGGCTTCAAAACCGGGGGCCGACCAGAGCAGTTCCACCGGCTCGCCGTCGAGCACTGGCACGTAACTAAAGCAATTGAATCCCAGCTCGGGTAGTAGCCTGGCGAGCGAGCCGGTCGCTGGATCGACGAGCGTAATCGTTTGCATGTCAGAGGTCGGAGAACGAAGTATGAAGGACGAAGACGTGGCGTGAGGCCGAATTACGAAATGAATTTAGCGTTGACGGCGATTCCCCTCACCCCGGCCCTCTCCCAGAGGGAGAGGGAGGACGAATTCAAATCGCTTGCGACAATTGCGGACTTTGTAGGTTCGAGAACGCACTGCCGCGCGCGATGGAGAGTCGCGACCATGAGGAACACGACGGCGGCGAGCAGCATCGCGGTGCGGAAGACGGCCCGCTGCGACAATTTGCCAAGGGACGCTGTGCCGACGGACGCCATTGCCAAATGGTGCATCAGCCCGAGGGCCGCGACGACGGATAGCCCGAACAGCGACGTGGCGATCCAATCCTCTCCCAGCAATTGATTCTGCACCGCAGTGGGAAGCGCGAACAGAACCCACAACCCAACGGGGATCTGAAACAACGTTGCCACTAGCGCCAAGCGTGCCGCTCCGCGCACAATCTGTGCGCCGGCATTCTCTTTCGCGTCGGCGGGTGCCCCGCGTTTCTCCTCCCTCACCGCTCGCCCCTCGCCCCTCGCCCCTAGTCCCGCATCCATTTCTTTCCCAGCCCCCAGCCCCCAGTTCCCTGCCCCCAATAACATCGCCGCTCCCGCCGCCACCGCCGCCGCGGCCAGCCAATGATGCACGACTCGCGACATGGTTTCACCGTCGAGCAGCAGCTTCCAATAGAGCGCGCGGTCGAGCGGCAGGTCTTTCAGATCGGGCCGCATCGTGAGCGTCGAGATGATCGTGAACAGCGCCGGAAAGTGCCATATCAGGTTCGTGGTCGCCAGCACGGCTAGCCCGCGATGCCACCAGCGATGCCGCCGGAGTCGCTCCCAAAGCAGGACGTAAGCCGCAATGCACACGACGTAAAACGCCAGTTCCCACGCCACGCCCCACCAACGATAGCTTTGCACTCGGCTGAATGTCTCGCGATAGGCCGACGATTCGAGCTGCGCGAGCGCGACGACCGCCACCAGCCCCAAACCGATCCCGATCGTCGCCGCGGCCAGCGACCAGGCAGCCAGGCGGCGGCCGATGCGGCCGGCCAGCGCGTCGCCCAGGCGCGTCTCGCGCCCTTCGAGCCAGATCGCCACCAGCGGCCCGGCCATCGCCAAGTCCACCGCCAGCAGATGGCTGCCGAGAAAGAGCGTGTGAAACAGGAGGTTCAAAGTGCTAAGTACAAAGTACGAAGTACGAAAGTTTTCGGCTTGGCAGGAACGCCGAGCGGTGATTCTTGCCTCGCGATCATTCAAGTCGCGCGGGCGCATTATCATCGCATGCCGGGTCGTCACGGAAAAGCCGCCAGCCGGCCGGGATCCAAACTGCGCACCGTCTCGCGGCGTCTGACTTCACCAGCGCGCTGCGTTTCCGCGGCCACGACGAATCTTGAACGCCACTATGCTATTCGCGACTCGCCGCTCGTCATTGGCGTATAATTGACAGCCAATTTCCGCGGCCGTTACGATGGCCGCTGCCGGGCGCTTAGCTCAGTTGGTTAGAGCGCTGCCCTTACAAGGCAGAAGTCACAGGTTCGAGTCCTGTAGCGCCCACTCTCAATAAACTGGCAACGAAAAAGGCCACCGGAGGTGGCCTCTTCGCGTTTAATGCGGCAGAGTTGTCGAACGCCGCGATTCAGCGCTTGACACTGGCGCGGCGGCGGATCGCGAATAGGCCGCAGCCGGAGCCGATCAGCAGGAGCAGCAAAGTAGACGGCTCGGGAACGGCGGGGCCATAGGCCTGGGCTGTGCCAGTATCGCCGCCATCCGAAAGACCCACGCCGGTCGGGCGAAAACTCTTGGCGTTCGTAGCAAACCAGATCGTCGACGACGTATCGCTCTCGGTGCTCGATGACACCAATTCGGTGCCGTTACTGAGGACCTTGAACTGGATGCCGGGGTCGCTGAACGACGGATCGCGGTCGAGGTCATACGGATCGCCGCTCGCCCAGTTGATCGTCCCCTGCGGCGTGGACGACCCGGTGCCATCCGCGCCGGCATCGGAGATCGTCACTCCAGCCCACGGTTGACTCGGATCGTCGATCGTGATCCGCACGATTTCGTTCGGCGACGTCGTGTTGGGCGTATTGGTGAACTTGTAAGCAAAGGCCAAGTTCTTGGAAACCGGGTCCTGAAAGACACTGCTCGTCACGGTACCCGTGAAGGCGCCGTTTGCGCCGCCTGTAAACAGATACGGGAACGGCGTACTGATCAGCAAGTGCGAATACTGCGCCGGTACGGGACCGGCGGTGTAATACGGCGCGGGCAGGACGTTCGGCGGAGTTGTATTCGGCTTATTCAGATTGCCGCCGACCGGAAGCGGCGAGACTCCCCACGAGATCGATTGCGATGCCGCAAGGAAGATGATCGCAATGGCGATATTCCGCGCCCAAGGCGCGGGATGATGTGAAAAACGACTCACGAGCGGCCCTCCCCGAAAAAAGTTCCAGGTGTCGAATCAGTTGATCGCCTACCGTCGCAAATCGTCCCCGCCCAAGAAACACCGCAGCACGTTCTCATCCCCGCGATCAGGAGGAGTCGTGCTAAGCGCCCCCAACCACGTGATTTGCAAGTGTTATTGTAATCGTCACAACCGGCAATGCAAGGAGTTTTTGCCTATCTTGCGCAAACTTAACATTAGCAGCGGAGGGCATGGGATTCGAACCCACAACCCCTTTCGGGGCACCTGATTTCGAGTCAGGCCGCTAGCCAGTTCGCTTACCCTCCGAAGCGGGCTGTCCCGCGCCGATCCACCTGGAATCCTGAGATCCTATCCGAAAACCGTTTGGAGCGAGGGGGAAAGTCCCCTCTTGTTCCCGACCATCGAGCCGATGGTGCCCGCTCCACAAAACGGTCCCCGGCGGTTTTGGGATAGGCTCTAATTTATCGCTGGCTTCGGCCGCTGGCAAGTTGTGTGGTATGACCTAGGCTTGCTGCGCCGGCGCAACGGTCGATCGGGACGCGGGTCCAGACGCGCGGATCGGCAATAGCTTTCAGGGTCGAATTGATGAACCGTCTCGATGTCAAGCGAATTCAGATTCGCGAAGCCGTGCATCGGCTGGGGGGCTGTCCGGCACAAGGCCGGCTCAAAGTCCGGGACGTGATGACTCCAGCGCCGACCTGCATCGCCTCGAGCACTAGCGTGCTCGACGTGGTGCGGATGTTTCACGCCAAGGAGTTTCGGCACCTGTTGGTCACCGATCCGGGTGGGCGATTGCTGGGACTGGTGAGCGATCGCGACGTGCTCCGCTGCTTTGGTCCAGGGCGTTATCCGGATCAGGAGCGGCTCGCCGGGATCACCGCGCTCGAGATCATGAGCGCGGACCTGATCACCACGGCGCCCGAGGCGCCGCTGGTCTCCTCCGCCGGTGAGATGCTGGGCCACGGCATCAGTTGCCTGCCGGTGTTGGCGGACGACAAGCTCGTCGGAATCTTGACCAACACGGATTTGGAAACCGTCTTGGAAGTCTTGCTGCAAACGTCACAGGCGGCACTGGCCGCACTATCGGCCGCGGCGAGCACGCTGGCTTGACGTAAATCATCCCACCCCACCTCGCTCGGCCACCGTGGCGGTGCGCCTGTAGCGAATGCTCGCCGCCCGGCGTTTCCTGCCGGTTCTTGCAATTGATCTCCGCGTAGCGAGCGGCTGAAAATGGCTCCGCTTGAGCCGCGCCGCGCGTCGATACGCCATGTGCGGACGGCTAAGCGAGTGAGCGGCCGCCAGACGTTCAACAACACGAGGAGACAAGGCCGGCCACTGGATGGCCGGACTACCGCGGAAGGATCCCCTCTAGTCGCGGCGCGATGGGCCGGCAAGCGGCCCGCGGCGCGAGCATTTGCAGAGAGAGGAGAGCCATGCCGAAAGACACGTTCCGAGTCGTGACACGAGGAGCCGATGGAAAACTACGAATCCGCGACTACAGCCAGGCGGATACGCTCCTAAGAATGCACACCCAGATCGGCATCGATGATTGCAGCACGGACCTCGGCCTGCGCGGGCAGCCCGTGTTCCGCGGATTGATCGGCCCTATGCCGGAAGGAAAAAATGTCGTGCGATACGAGTCGCCCGAAGTGTTCGAATCGCTGACAAAAGATTGGAGCACCGCCAAGGCGAGCCGGCGAGCGCGGAGCGTAGCGCAGTAGAGGCAGCGGCGCTAATTGAAGGCGGACGGAAGAAGCATTTTCATTCTGGCTTCTTCGGTCCGCCTTCGTTATTTCTGGTCAGGCGCCTTCCAAGCCGTGCTGCCGCGCGGAGGGTCGTCGCTGAGCGGCGTGCCGCCGGCGGGGTTGCGCTGGGCAATACCAGTGCCGCTGCCGGCAAATGGATCGCTCTTGACCGCGATGGCGACCTTGCTGGTCGTCGTGTCGTCGACGAAATGCGGCGTTGTGACCGGCACTTTCACGGTCTGCTGCTGCGGCACGACTTGCCGCTGCACGACGGGAGTCAGCACTTGTTCGGTGCGCGTATCCCATCGCACCCGCGGCACATAGCGATAAGCCAGATAGGGTTGCGCGAACGGATTATACCGGTTGACCATGTACGGCTGATAAACCCATTCCATCACCGGCGCTTGGACGATCCGCTGCGAGGTTTGGATTTGTGTTTGCAGTTGCTCGGCGTAAACAGTTTGCTGGCGGTCCTCGTAGTGGGTCTCGCAAATCGGCCGGTGGACCGTGCGCGTCGTGACCATGTAGGTCACGCCGTTTTCTTCGACCGTGTGCGATTCATCGGCACGGGCCAAAATCGGTGAGCAAAGAGGCAGAACCAAGACGAGAGCGATCGAGCGTCGAGCTAGCATAAGCAACACCCCCATAAACGCAGGCGCAATACGGCCACCAACGCTCTTATCGGCATGATCGCTACAGACGCTTTAGCGCAGGAGGCAAAGGCCGGTCGCCGTTACGGCACACGGAGTGTGCCTACTACGTAGCAGGTACGCTCCGCGTGCCGCCGGCGGACAGCTAGTTTTTCGGCTTACTCTCCCGTCTCCACCGTCACCGCCATGATGATGGGCGCGGTAGCGTCGGGGCCTTTGACGAACTCGATCGTTTCGATCGGGCCTTTCCGTTGCGGGGTGACGGCCAAGTAACGGATTTGCTGTCCGCCCAGCAAGCGGAATGCGAATTTCGAGCCGGGGACTTCGCTGCGGCCGACGTAGTCGGCGAAATGCTCACCGTTGGAGAGCGGGATGTCTTCGGTCGCACCGCCGGCATAGTGCAGGCGCACGATGAGCGAGACCGTGCGTTTCTTGTCGTACGGATAACCCCAACCGCTGATTCCGCTCAACAGATGGATTGCCTTCGCAGGCGCGTGGCATTCGATCGTGACCGACTTGGGCATCTGCGGCGGCAAATAACCTTGCGGGGAATTGAGCATGATGACGTTCTTCATCTTGTCGCCGCGCGGATCGACCAGGTGGAACGGTACGCCGGAGACCGTCTTTGGCTCCCAGTTGGCAAAGGCCAGCTTCTCGCCGTCGGAGGCCGCGTCGTAGAACAGCCCGCGAGTGCTCACGGCCGTGGCGACCTTTTCGAGCGAGAGCGGGAGGTACTTTCCTCGCGTGGTGAGGAATTCCAACAGATCGGCGATTCCGTCTTTGCCGAGTTTTTCGAAGCCCTCGGGCATGAGCGACCGCTTCGTATTGTCGAGCGACTCGATATTGGTCCTCTGGAAATCGCGCTGTTTTCCCTCAGCGTCGAGTATCGTGACGCTGGTGCGGTTTTCGGCCACGAGCAAGCCGGGGAACTGCCGGCCATCGTCCAGCACGAGATTGTATTGCTGATAATTGCCCTCCACGGAGCGATTGGGATCGAGCACGTCGATCAGGATCTCGATCTTCTTTCGCACGGCGATTCCAGTCAGATCGGGTCCGATTTTCGCCCCGATCTCGCCGTGACGGTGGCATTTGACGCAGTTTTGCTCGAAAACGACCTTGCCCTTGGCAAAGTCGCCGTGGCGCTCGGCCTGCGACTTGAAGTCCTCGACCACCTTTTCGCGATCGGCGCTGGGGAGCCGGCCGCCGCGGGCGAGGAGCTTCTTCGCGCGTTCGGCGATGGCCGCGTCGGAGTGTTGGGCCAACTTTTGCTGCTGATCGAGCGACAGATCGCCGGCCAGGAGTTGCTCTTTCTCCATCCCATCCAAGAGCGCGGTCGTCCAAGCGGGGCGGCTCAAGAGCACGGCGATCGCCACGCTGCGAGCGCCCGGCGTCAAGCTTTCCCAGTGTTTGACGATTGCCGGGCCGACTGCCGCCGCCGGGCTTTGGCCGATCGCATCCAACAGATCGCGGGCCAGCTCGGGGCTTGTCTTGGGCGTGATCGATTCGATGATCCCCGCGATCGCCGCATCATCGAGGCCGACGGTCGTGAGCTGCCGCGCGGCCGCGACGCGCGCGTCGTCCGGCCGGTCGGAGTCGGCCACTTCGGCTAGCAGTGTTTTCTTCACCTGGCCGGCCGCCTCGGCGAACTTGTCGGCGAGTCTCCAGCGCTCGCCCAGCGCGATCACCTCCGACCGCCCGCCCGGACCGAGGTTGGCCAATAGCTTACCAAGATCGACAATCGACGCATCGGAAAGCTTGGGGGCGTCGGTCTTCGGCCAACCGGCCACCAGGCCCGCGAGAATGGCTTCCGCGATCGGCGGATCGCCGGCCGCCAAGGCATCGAGCAGCGGTGCGATCCGTTCGCCGGAATTTCCACGAGCGAAGTGCTCCGCGACCACGCGAGCCGCTTCGACCAGATGCGGTCGAAAAGTCGCGTCCGGTTTCGATCCGGCTGCCGCGGCGAGGAACGCATCGTCGCTCGCCACCGCCGCGCAGATCGCGGCGGTGGGGATCCAGCGGTCGTCAAAATTCGGCCGTTCGGAGAGCATCGCTAAGATGGCGGCTGACGCGGCCGACGAACGCGGCATCTCGGCCAGCGCGAGGAGCGCATCCTTTCGCACCAACGGTTCGCTATCACGGAGCAAGTTCGCGGCGACGATTTTGGCCGCCGAACTCTCGTCGCGCGGCAGGCAATCGAGCGCGGCGCGGCGAACTCCCGGCGAGCCGTGGGCCAACGCCACATCAAGCGACTTATCCCAACGACCGCCCGATCTGGCGAACGCTCCCAGTCCTTGCATCGTTCGCAGGGCGTGCAGCGCGACGGGAATCGTGGAATTTCTCTGCACGACCTCGGCCAGCTTCGGCAGCACGTCGGGCTGGCCGCGCTCGACCAACAGCCGCTGCGCCTGCAGCCGCCAGAAGAGGTTCTCATGCGCGAGGGCCGCGATCAACGTCGCCGGATCGGCCGGATCGAGCTTGGGATAGGGTACCGCCTTGGCATTGTCGGCGACGATCCGCCAGATGCGGCCGTGCGCCTTGTCGCGCAGCGGCGTTTCATACGCGGCCCCGGCGCCGGTCTTGAATCCGTGCGGCGTCGGATTGTGCTGGACGACCGGCGTATAGAAATCGATGAACCACACGGCGCCGTCGGGGCCGACTTGGGCCGCGATCGGCGCGGTCCACGCGTCGGAACTGGCCAAAAGGTTAAAGCCATCTTTCGCTACGAAGTTGCTTCCCTGCGGCGCCAGCAATTCGGTATGAATTAAATGCCCCGTCGGCTCGCACACGAAGGCGGTGCGGTCCCAATACTCCGCGGGGAAGCTGCGAGCGGTGTAAAGCTCATGCCCGGCCGCCGCCGTGTATCCGCCGAACTGGTCTACCTGGCGGACGTCGTTGGTCACCGGATGAAACTTCTTGTGGTCCGCGATGAACATGCTGCCGTTGCCCGACAAGCCGCGGACCGCCTCGTAATACCGGTTCGGGATGCCGACGTAGATGCTGTGCTCGACATTGGCCGTGGAGCCGAACACGTCGCCATCTTCGCTGAGCCCCAGACCCCACGTGTTGTTGCTCGTTGACGTGAGCGGCTCGAAGGCCGAGCCGTCGGCCTTGAAGCGGAAATAGCCTTGGCGGAATCGGCGGACAATTCCGCCGGCGGTGACGCTCCCGCCGTCGTAGCCGACCGAGCCGTACATCCAGTTGTCCAATCCATAATGCAGATTGGACTGCACGCCGTGCGTATCGCCGCGGCCGAATCCGGTGTACAGAATCTCGCGCTCGTCGGCTTTGTCGCCGCTGTGGCTGTCCTTCAAGAACACCAGATGCGGCGAAACGCAAACGATTGCCCCGCCCCGTGCGAAGCTGATGCCGGTCGGCATGTTCAACTTATCGGCGAAGATCGTGAGCTTATCGGCATGGCCCGCTCCCTGAGTGTCTTCGCATATCTTGATGCGGTCGTTGCCGTTCTCTTGCGGATCGCTGAGCACATTGTTAGGGTAGTCGGTGCTTTCCAGCAACCAGAGCCGGCCGCGCTGGTCGAAGTTCATCGCGATCGGCTTGATGATGTCCGGCTCGCTGGCGAAGAGTTCCGCGTGAAAGCCCTCGGGAAGATGGAAGTGCCGCAACTCGTCGCCCGGGCTGAGAGGCTTTTGCACTTTGGTGATCGGCGCGCCTTGCGTGCCCCAGGCCTGGCCGGGCGTGTAGTTCGGCAAGCCGACGTCGGTCGAACTGTATTCGAGCGGCGGCGCGTCGTCGTTCGCGCGCCCCGCGGCCCAGCGGATGCCGGCCGCGAGCAGCGTGTGATAGGCGGGCTGAGTCCAGCACCGCTCGTCGTGACCCGAGGCCGTGTAATACACGCGTCCCTTGCCTTGCTCGCGGACCCAAGTCCACGGCTCGTAGCCGCCGTCGTGCTCTCGGACCATCAGCACGCGCCGGTCGTCGGTTAGCTCATTGTGCACATACGTCTCATCCCAGCTTTCAAAGCTCTTGACGCCGCGCATCGCGGGATGCTGGGCGTCGATGATCTTCGCGCGGAACACGCCCGTTTCATGTTTCCAGAATCTGCCGCCGACCAGCGCCGCGTATTGGCGGCTATTGCGAAAGATGTGCGAGGCGCAATGAATTGCCACCAGCCCCTTCCCCCCTTCGACGAAATTGACCAGCGCCGTTTCGGCATCGGCGGGCAGGTTGCCGCTGTCGCCGTAAATCGCCAGGCAATCGAATTTCGCCAGATTGTCCGCGTTCACGTCCCGAATCTCTTGCGTGAAGCGGATGTCGATGCCCATCTTCTCCAAAGCCGGCATAAGGATTTTGGCCAATTCCTCGGGGCGATGGTGACCGGTACGGTCGCCCAACAGCAGGACCTTGATTCGCGCCGGCGCGGCGGCCGCGCTGGTCTCGGCGGCGACGAGAGTCGGGCCGGCTATCGAAACGAGGCTCGCGAACGTCAACAGCAGTGCCAAAACCGGGCGGCGCATCGAGTTCACCTGTGAAGAATGCTTGACGATCTCGTTGGGGCGCGGCGGGGCGCTGAAGCTCGCGCCTGAACCGCCGCGACGTTCACATTGCCCCTCTATCCTAACGACCACGAAGGGAGGGAGCGAATGAGATCAAGCGATTTTTTTGATGAGATTTTTTACCGACACTCCATGATTCGATATCGGGCGGGGAGGCAGACCGTAGGGTGCGTCAAGGCTTGGCGCAGACGCAACGGGAGGCGAGGGAAGTTCGATGCCACAGCGGGTTCTGGTGCGTCCGCGCCGATTTGACGCCCCCGACGCTCATTATGACTTTGCAATGGCGCCGCGCTCGCGGTCGGCTCGCTCCCGCAAATTATCGCATCCTGGTGCGCAAAACCTCATGGACAGTGGTGCACGCACGTTCGATAATTGGCGGAAATAGCCGCTGCCGCGTTCGGCGGCCCAAAGGGGAATGGCAACCTTCATTTAGGCGAGCGTCGGAAATGAGTGATAAGAAAATCCGGATCGCGATCATCGGCTTGGGATTTGGCGCGGAGTTCATTCCCATTTACCAGCGGCATCCGCGAGCCGAGATATATGCCATCTGCCAGCGCAATGCCGGCACGCTCCATCAGATTGCCGACGCCTTCAAGATCCCCAAAAAGTATGCCGACTTCCGCGAGCTGCTCAAGGATCCGAACATCGACGCGGTTCACATCAACACGCC
>DASZFO010000358.1 GCA_035939775.1 Pirellulales bacterium
GCCGTGTTTCTCGTGCGCCTTATGTTCTGCCTGTTTGCCGACCGCACCGGTCTGTTTGAACCCGGACTTTTTCGTGAAATCCTGGAGCGTAAGACGCGCTATGACGGTTCGGACGTGGGCCCGCTCGTGAACCATGTTTTCGCAGTCCTCGACCAGCCGAATTCCTCGCGGCAGAAGAGTCTTGACGACGATATCAAACTTCTTCCGTATGTAAACGGGCATTTATTCGAACGGCGTTTCGATCCGCCCGCGTTTGACAAATCCGCCCGGAAGACGCTTCTCAAATGTTGCGCTTTCAATTGGAGCGCGGTTTCGCCTGCCATCTTCGGCGCGATGTTTCAAAAAGTAATGGACGAGGACAAGGGCAAGCGTCGATCAATCGGGGCGCATTACACGAGCGAGAAGAACATCCTGAAGGCCCTCGGACCGCTTCTCATCGACGGTTTGCGCGCGGAATTCGAAAGGGCAACATCCCAGAAGGAACTCGAAGCTCTGTTATCGCGCATTTCAAGGATTACGGTGCTCGACCCTGCATGCGGTTGCGGGAACTTTCTCGTCATCGCGTACCGCGAGCTTCGGGAGTTGGAGATCGAGATTCATCGAAGACTGGCGCGAGTGCGCAGGCGAGAGGGCGAACGCCTTCTCAGCTTGGAATTCGCGAAAGGGATTAACGTCAGCGCGATGTATGGCATCGAGATTGAGGAATTCCCTTGCCGCGTGGCGGAAACGGCGTTGTATTTGATTGACCATTTGATGAACATGAAGGCGTCCGAGGAATTCGGCGAGAACTTCATCCGTTTGCCATTGGACAAGGCGCCCCATATCACTCATAGCAACGCACTGCGGCTGGATTGGTCGAGCGTTGTGTCCAAGGACCGGCTCTCTTGCGTCGTCGGCAATCCCCCCTTCATTGGTAAGGCATTTCGCACTAAAGACCAATCCAAAGATATGGACTTGGTTTTTGGCGACTGGGACGGTCGGGGTGAACTGGACTATGTGGCATCTTGGTACGTCAAGACGATGCAATACGTAACGGGTACGACGATCCCGGTCGCATTTGTCTCCACGAACTCGATCACTCAAGGTGAGCAAGTTTCGGCTTTGTGGTCGCGCTTGTTGCAATGCGGTGTGTCGATCCACTTTGCACACCGAACTTTCCGCTGGGACAATGATGCGCCCGGCATCGCGGGAGTCTACTGCGTCATCATCGGGTGGGGGTTTAGCGAGCCGCGACAACGATTGCTGTTCGACTACGATACCCCCCGGAGCGACCCGATGGTTCGAAAAGTCGACCGGATCAACCCTTATCTGGTCGATTCCGCAAGCGTGTTCATTCGCCCGCGCCGGAAACCACTTTGTGGCGTGCCGCCGATTTCATTCGGCAACATGCCGAATGATGGCGGGCATCTGTTGCTCAGTCGTGAGGAGAAATCCGAACTATTGAAACGCGAGCCGAGCGCCAAGAGTTTCCTGCGGCGAATTTATGGATCAAAGGAATTCATCAACGGGATCGATCGATGGTGCCTTTGGCTTGTCGATGCGAAGCCAAGTGATTTGCGCTCAATGCCGGAGATCATGAAACGGGTCGAGGCCGTGCGTGCGCATCGACTCAAGAGCGATCGACCGGCAACGAGAAAGCTCGCGGAGACGCCCGCACTTTTTGGTGAGATCCGTCAGCCTGCGCGACGGTATCTTGCCATTCCGAAGACGTCGTCGGAGAACCGACGATTTATTCCAATGGGCTTTCTGGGGCCCACTGTAATCACCACAACTGAGATCCAAATGGTGATCGACGCCGACTTCTACCATTTCGGAGTGCTCACGAGTACGATGCACATGGCATGGATGCGCCAAGTCTGCGGCAGGCTTGAGTCGCGCTACCGCTACTCGGCTGAGATCGTCTACAACAACTTCCCTTGGCCCGACCAACCCTCGGAAAAACATATTCAGGCAGTTCGATCGGCAGCCCAAGCTGTCCTCCAGGTGCGGACGTCACAAGCCGGACAATCGCTGGCGGATATCTATGACACGGACGTAATGCCAACCGCGCTCGTCAAAGCGCACCGGCTCCTCGACAAAGCCGTGGATCGTTGCTATCGCTCCCAACCATTCGAGAACGAATTGGCGCGGATTCGCTTCTTGTTTGATCGTTACGCCGCATTGACGGCGGGAGGTCAATTGTCCTTGCCGGCGCCGAAGGTGAATCGATCGCCGCGCAAATCGCCGGCCAAGAAGCCTCGATCTTCGCAAACAAAGCGCCGTGGCCTGCGGCGATCGAACGACTCCTATCCACTCTTTTCACATACATCGTTTGGCCAACCACACTCAATCTGAGCGAATCCTGCATCAGGAGTCGTTCAATCATTCGCTTTGGGTTTTACGAATCGTTTGAGCGCTACGTCGCGCATCGCTTTAAGGTCAAGCTTGCCCGTGCCGAGTACGGGGATTTCCTTCACTTCCATGAAGCTGTCCGGCGACGGGATCCAAAGGTTCGGGAGGCCGGCGGCCGCGAGTTCTTGGCCGATTTGCTCGGGGGTTTTACTTGTCGGCAAATGCAGCACGACGAGTCGTTCGCCTCGTCGCGGATCGGGCACGGCGGTGACGACGGCTTGCAGATGATCTTCGTCGCCGCCGAGGATTTTTTGCAGGGCTTCCTCGATCGTGCCGTGCGGGACCATTTCGCCTCCCATCTTTGAGAAGCGGCTCTCGCGCCCCGTGATCGTGATGAAGCCGTCGGCGTCGATTGTCGCCAGGTCGCCGGTGATATACCAGCCGTCGCGGATGACGCGGGCGGTCGCTTCGGGCTGATTCAAATAGCCTTTCATCACATTCGGCCCGCGGACTAGCAACATTCCGGGTTCGCCCTTCGGCATTTCCTGCCAAGTTTCCGGATTGACGACCTTCACCGCCACGCCCGGAATCGGTCGCCCGACTGTCCCTTCGCGCACTCCCGATTGATCGCCCCGCGGGCTGCGGCTAGGGGGCACGTTCACGGCGACCAGCGGCGAGAGTTCCGTGCAGCCGTAGGCCTCGACCGGACGGATGCCATATTTCGCCTCGAACGAATCGAACAGCTCGCGCGGCACTTTTTCCGCCGCGGCGAACACGACCTCGAGCGTGGCAAAATCCTGCGGCTCGCAGCGCTTCATATACGTGCGCAAGAAAGTGGGCGTCGCCATGAACACCGTCACTTTGTCTTCGCGACAGAGCTTACCGACCTGATGGGCGTCGAGCGGCGTGAAGTGATAAACGCCTGTCGGGTCGAGGGAGAGCACCGTCCAAAGCGCGGCCGTGTAGCCATAGGAATGGAAGAATGGCAGCACGCCGATCGCCACGTCGTCGATCGAGAGCCGGATCGTCTGGTTGATCGCCCGCAGATTCGAGCCGACGTTTTCGTGTGTGAGCATCACCCCCTTGGGATCGCCCGTCGAGCCGGAGGTGAAGATGATCGTAAGCAGGTCGTCGGGCTTGATTTTGGTTAGTCCGAGCGAGCGCTCGAGCGTGGCCATCGGCGACAGGCGCGATTGGATTGCGGCGATCAGCTTGTCGGCTAGCGAGGCCCGGCCGGCAAAGTCCTCCAGGTAGACCAACTCCGCCGAGACTTCGATCTTCACGCGCTCCATGAATCGCCGGCTCGTGAGCACATGCCGGATGCCGCATTGGCGGATGCAATTGTTAATCAGCTCGGGAGAGAGCGTGTAGTTCAGATTGACGCCCACTCGGCCCATGAGCGGAAGCGCCGCGTTCGCAACGACGCCGCCGGCCGATGGCGGCAACAGCAGCCCGACGTTTCCTTCATCGGCCGCGAGTACCTCTCGAAGCAGGATACGCCGCAGGATGAGCGACCGGAGCAATAGATCGCCGCCGGTAAGCTTCGTGCCCATTGAATCGGCCACCTTCAGCCGCTTGCGGTTTCGCCGGCACATCCGCAGGAACTGGCGCGGCAAGATTAGCGGCGGCTCGGTCGTCGGTGGCATGGCGTACAGAATAGCGGCGGCGGCGCGGCGATGGCAAGTGAGAAGTAGTCGTGAGAAGTGCTGGTTTGCGGCGAGTCGGGCGAACCGGTAGAATTCCCCGATTGTCTTGTCTGGCGCCACTCCGCCGCCCAGGGGCGACGGCTAACATGACATTTGCTCTCCGTCGATCACTACTCTGAATGCCGCGCTATAATCCCGCACAAATCGAACCGAAGTGGCAGGCCTACTGGGAAGCGCACCAGACGTTTGCCGCTCCGCGCCTGCCGGCGGGGAACAAGCTCTACGTTCTCGACATGTTTCCGTATCCGAGCGGGGACGGGCTGCACGTGGGGCATCCGGAAGGGTATACGGCCACCGACATCACGGCCCGCTTCGAGCGGATGCGCGGCCGGAGCGTGCTGCACCCGATGGGGTTCGATTCATTCGGGCTGCCGGCGGAAGAGCACGCGATCAAGACGGGCACTCCGCCGCGGATTGGCACCGAGCAGAATATCGCCAATTTTCGTCGCCAGCTCAAGATGCTCGGCTTCAGTTACGATTGGCAGCGCGAATTGGCTACGACGGATCCCGGCTATTTCCGCTGGACGCAGTGGATCTTTCTCCAGCTTTTCGACACATGGTTTGACACGGCGGCTCAGAAAGGCCGGCCGATCAGCGAGCTGCCGATCCCCGCTGAAGTCTCGGCGGCGGGAGAGGGCGCGATCGCGCGGTATCGAGACGAGCATCGCCTCGCATATCAGTCCGATGCGCCGGTGAACTGGTGCCCGGCGCTCGGCACCGTGCTGGCGAACGAAGAGGTGATCGGCGGCGTGAGCGAGCGCGGCGGCCATCCGGTCGTCCGCATGCCGCTGCGGCAATGGATGCTGCGGATTACGGCCTATGCCGACCGGCTTGAGAAGGACCTGGAAGGTCTGGATTGGCCCGAGAGCATCAAGAAGCTCCAGCGCGACTGGATCGGCCGCAGCACGGGAGCGGAGGTCGATTTTTACATCGGCGCGGCGAGCCGCGAAGTGACCGGCGGGATTCCGCCCAAACCGGCTTTCGCCGACTGGTGCGAACACCGCCGCGGTACCGGTTTTCCGCCGAAGTCGAACGACGATGTGCTGCGTATTTACACGACCCGGCCCGACACGCTCTTCGGCGCGACCTACATGGTCATCGCTCCGGAGCATCCGTTCGTCGTGCGGCTGGCGACACCGGGCCAGGCGGAGGCCGTGCGAACTTATTGCGAACTGGCTGCCCGCAAGAGCGACCTGGATCGCACCGAATTGGCGAAAACGAAAACCGGCGTGTTCACCGGTTCCTATGCGATCAATCCAGTCAACGGCGAGTCGGTTGCGATTTGGATCGCCGACTACGTACTCATCAGCTATGGTACCGGCGCGATCATGGCTGTGCCGGCGCACGACGAACGCGACTTCGAATTCGCCAAGGCATTCGGATTGCCGATTATTCCGGTCGTCGATCCTGGTGAAAAACGGCCGGTCGAGCGTGAATCGCTGCTTCGAGGCGAACAGGCATTCATCGCGGATGGATCGGCGATCAACTCGGGCCAGTACACGGGCCTTACGACAGCGCAATTCAAGACTGCGATCGCTGCCGATCTCGCCAAGCGGGGTCTCGGCCGCGCGGCGGTCAACTACAAGCTCCGCGATTGGCTCTTTAGCCGGCAGCGGTTTTGGGGAGAGCCGTTTCCGATCCTGCACGAACTGGATGCCATGGGAAAGCCGATCGGGGTGCTTCGTGCGGTGCCGGCCGATCAACTCCCCGTCGATCTGCCGGAGCTGGCCGATTTCAAGCCGCATGGCCGGCCGGAGCCGCCGCTGGAAAAAGCGCCCGAGTCGTGGCTGTATGTGACGATCGACGGCCGCCGATATAAACGCGAGACCAACACCATGCCGCAGTGGGCCGGCTCCTGCTGGTATTTCCTGCGGTTCATCGACCATCGCAACGACAAGCTGCTCGTCGATCCGGAACTGGAGCGGGCTTGGATGCCGGTTGATCTCTACATCGGCGGGGCGGAACATGCCGTGCTTCATCTACTGTACTCGCGATTCTGGCACAAGCTGCTTTTCGACCGCGGCCACGTGAGCACGCCCGAGCCGTTCATGAAACTGGTCAACCAGGGGATGATCCTCGGCGAAATGGAGTTCACCGGCTTTCGCAAGCAGGCCGGGGGCTGGCTGAGCGCGGCGGATGTGAAGCTCGACTCAGAAAACAAGCCGGTCGACAAGAAGTCGGGCCAGCCGGCGACTGCCGTGCGCGTCGATGCCGGCCACGTCGAGAAGCAAGGCGAGTTCTTTGTGCTCATAGCCGATCCATCGATCCGCGTCGATAGCCGCGCGCACAAGATGTCGAAGAGCCGCGGCAACGTCGTCAACCCGGACCAGGTCGTGAAAGAATACGGCGCCGATGCCCTGCGGCTCTACGAAATGTTCATGGGTCCGCTGGAGGCGACAAAGCCTTGGAGCATGACGGGCGTGAACGGAGTGCGCGGCTTTCTCGATCGCGTATGGCGAATGATCGTCGCCGAGCGGAGCGAAGCGGTGGAGCTGAACGCGGCGGTGAAAGCGGTCGCGCCGACGATCGAGCAGAATCGCGTGCTGCACAAGACGATCGCCGCCGTGACGGCCGACCTCGAACGGCTGGCCTTCAACACGGCCATCGCCAAGATGATGGAATTCACGAACTTCTTCACGAAGGCGGCCGTGCGCCCGCGCGAGGTGATGGAGAAATTCGTGCTGATCCTGTCCCCATTCGCACCGCATATAGCTGAGGAGTTGTGGCAACTGCTCGGGCACGATAAGACGCTTGCTTATGAGCCTTGGCCGGCCGCCGATCCGGCGCTGGTGAAGGACGACGTGGTCGAGGTGCCCGTGCAGGTGAATGGCAAACTCCGCAGCCGCGTGACGGCCCCCGCCGGCGCCGATGCGGCGATCACCGAGGCAGCGGCACGAAGCGATCCGAAGATTGCCGAACTCCTCGAGGGAAAAACCGTCGTGAAAGTGGTCGTCGTCCCCGGCAAGCTGGTAAACTTTGTAGTGAAGTGACTGCTTCCGATGCCAGCAGCGTCGGCAACGATTTTTCCGAGTCCCTAGCCCCGAATCCCGAGCCCCGTCACATGGAAAACGTTTTGGCGCTAGTTCTCGGTGGCGGTCGCGGGACGCGGCTCTATCCGCTCACCAAGTATCGCTCGAAGCCAGCGGTGCCGCTCGGCGGAAAATATCGGCTCATCGACGTGCCGATTTCGAACTGCATCAATAGCGGCTTGAATCGTATCTACGTGCTGACGCAGTTCAACTCCGTCAGCCTCCATCGGCACATCCGCCGCACCTACACGTTCGACGCTTATAGCGGCGGCTTCGTCGAAATCCTGGCCGCCCAGCAAACGCTCGACAGCTCCGGTTGGTATCAGGGCACCGCCGACGCCGTGCGGCAGAATATCCGCTATTTGCAGCAGTCCGACATTCACTACGTGATGATCCTCTCTGGCGACCAGCTTTATCGAATGAATTATGCCGACATGCTCAAAACGCATCTGGCATCGGGAGCCGACGTGACGATCGGCGCCATGCCCGTACATCGGGCGACGGCCTCCGCCTTCGGGATCATGCGCGGCGATGAGTCGGGGCGAGTCAACGGTTTCCTCGAAAAGCCGAAGACCCCGCAAGAAATGGAACTGGTCCGCACCGAACCGGCTTGGATCGACGCCCACGGCGTGCCGAGCAACGGCCGCGACCTGCTTGCGAGCATGGGAATCTATCTGTTCAATCGGCCGACGCTGGTCGATTTGCTCACGAAGACCGATTACCACGATTTCGGCCGCGAGGTTTTTCCGGCATCGATCCGTGCGCGCAGGGTGCAGATGCACCTGTTCGACGGCTATTGGGAGGACATCGGCACGATCAAATCGTTCTATCAGTGCAATCTCGACCTGGCGGCGACCAATCCGCCATTCGATCTGGCGGTGGCCGATGCCCCGATCTACACCCGTGCTCGGTTCCTCCCGCCGTCGCGGATCGACGGCGCCGAGGTGCGCAACAGTCTGATCTCCGACGGTTGCGTGATTGAATCGGGCGCGGTGATCGAACAGAGCGTGATCGGGCTGCGCTGCCGGATCGGCGGCAACGTGACGATCCGCAACTCGGTCATCATGGGGGCCGACTACTACGAGTCGGCCGCCGAGATGGCCCGCGAAGGGCAGACGATTCCGATGGGAATTGCCGAGGGGACGACGATCCAAGGAGCAATCATCGACAAAAACTGTCGGATCGGCCGCAATGTGCGGATCGCCAACGACCGCGGAGTGGACTCAAGCCCGGAAACGCCCGAATGCATGATCTGCGACGGCATCGTGGTCGTGCAAAAAGGCGCCGCGCTACATGAAGGGTGGACGCCGTGATCGCAATTCTCGAAGTGTAGGATGTGTCGAGCGAAGCGATGACGCATCGTCAAGCGGCCCGGTTACTGCTAGTGCGTCTGCGCGGACTTGACGCACCCAATACGAATTCGATGCCCTTGCGCATCTATCGCGACGAAGCCGCTTCTTGAGCGACCAGCTCCAGATTAGCTTGATAGAACTGGATCGCTTCGGCCGGGTTGAGGTTGAAGATCGCCCGGCCGTCGGTGGTCCAGCGGCTGCGGTCGTAATCGAAGACGGCGGTGGCGGCCCGAAGGTTCCGCACGTTTTCGTTCTCCTCCATGCCGCCCCCTTCGATCGCCTCGAAGCGAATCGTCACGGCGACAAATGCCGAGAGACGCTTGGTGCGGCGGTCGCGGGCGTAAGTGACATCGTCCTCGAAATTGCAGTCCGACCAGCGCAGGCCGCGCGGCTTGCCGCAGGCGGCCGCGCGCGTGAGAAATCGCGCTTCAAGTTGTTCGCGTTGGCGATGAAAATCGCGACGGGCGCGAGCGAGCAGCTTTTCGCGCCGGGCCGCCCGGATCGGACGCCAAACCACGACGGCCACAATCCCACCGGCCACCAGCCCTGCCCCCAAAATCCAGTATAACGCATCCATGAAACAACCCGCTCAGCCTCGTCTAGCCGTGCCGAAGAGCGACGGGTTCATTGTAGTGTCGCCGCCTGGAAAATAGCAAGCAATGTGCGCGTCAGTTTTTTGCTCCACTGCTTGTTCGCCGCCACCGGCCCGTCTAAACTGGCGGAAACTATCGTTTTCGCCTCTCGGCCCCGATACCTTTCCTCGAATCCATGCCCATCGAACTGTCATGTCCGGGGTGCAACGCCCGGTTGCGGCTGCCGGACAACGCCGCCGGTCGGCAGGCGCAATGCCCAAAGTGCCAAACGACGTTTTTGGCGGCCGCTTCAGCGACGGCCGGCGATGTGACTTCAGCAGCCGCTTCGGCCGCGTCGTCAACCGACCGCTGGACCGTCAAGTTTTCCGGCGGCCAGAGCTATGGCCCCGTGGCCAAAGCGCAGCTCGACACTTGGGTGAATGAAGGCCGCGTCACCGGCGATTGCCAATTGTCGCGCGAGGGGCAATCCGGTTGGCTCTGGGCGCGAGATGTTTACCCGATGCTGGCATCGGCCAGGGGCGCGGTGACGGAGCCACATGTCGGACAATCGCCGGCTAATCCCGATGAATTCAAAGTTGCCGATCCGACTCCGGCCCAGCCGTATTCAGCGTCGCCAAATCCCGCCAATCCGGCCGCGGGCGCGAACCCCTATTCGTCGCCCACAAGCGCCAATCCTGGTTACTATGGCCAGAGCGGCAACTATTTGAAGCCGCATCGCGGGGGACTGATCCTGACGCTGGGCATTCTCGGCATTGTGCTCTGTCATTTCCTGGGGATTCCGGCATGGATCATGGGGAGTACGGATCTCAAGGAGATCCGCGCTGGGCGAATGGACCCCGCCGGCCAAGGATTGACCCAGGCCGGGAAAATCCTTGGGATCATCGCCTGCGTGCTGATGATGATCAGCGTCGTCTTCATTGCAATCGCGATCCCGCTGGCTGCGGTCAGACACGGACGGTAAACGCGGGTTAGGCGCGATCGATTACTTCAACCATGCCCATTCTCGGCGCCCACCAATCGATCGCCGGCGGATACTATCGTGCCGCCGAAATTGCCCGGCAATGCGGCTGTGATGCTGTTCAGGTGTTTACTAAGAACAATAATCAGTGGCGGGCTAAGGAAATCACGGATGACGACGTGGCCCGGTTTCGGGCTGGGATGGAGGAAGCCAAGCTAGCCCATCCGTTGTCGCACGATTCGTATCTGATCAATCTGGCCGCGCCGGATGAGGAGCTGTGGCGGAAATCGGTCGAGGCTTACATCGTCGAACTTCAGCGCGCCGAGCGGCTAGGAATCCCATACGTCGTCACCCATCCCGGTTCGTACACGTCGTCGAGCGAAGATGCCGGACTAGCGCGGATCGTCCAGGCACTGGACGAAGTGCATCGCCAGACGCGCGGCCTGTGCGTCAAGACGCTCTTGGAAAACACGGCCGGTCAGGGGACCAATCTCGGCTGGCAATTCGAGCAGCTCGCAACGATCCTCGCCGGCGTCAAGGATCCCGACCGCATTGGCGTCTGCATCGACACTTGCCACCTGTTCGCCGCCGGTTATCCGCTGGGGACGCCGAAGGAATACAAGGCGACCTTCAAGCAGCTCGACAATCTCGTGGGCCTCAAGCTCGTGAAGGCGTTTCATTTGAACGACAGCAAACGCGAACTCGGCTCCCGCGTCGATCGGCACGAACACATCGGCAAGGGCCATCTTGGCCTCGACGCGTTCCGCTTGCTGCTCAACGACCCGCGATTTCAGAAAATCCCCATGTATCTGGAAACGCCCAAGGAAGCCGATGGCGAGAATCGCGGCATCGAACTGGATTCGATGAACCTGGCGACGCTTCGCGGGCTCGTCGAATCCCCCGGTTGACGATCGGCATTCAAATTGCTAGCCTATACGGCTTGCCCTCGACGCGGTCGGGGCGGATGTAAGTATTTGTCGTGAGCAAGTTTCCACCCAACGCCGGAGGCTCCGGCAGAGCGGGTCGGCGGTCGGCAGGAGTTGCCCACGGCCAACCGCCGCGGAGCCAGGCCGGTGTGCCACTGTTCACCCCAGGAGTCTCTCTGTGCCCAGTGTCTCAGCGAAAGAATTGATTGAAGCCGGAGTTCATTTTGGCCATCGCGCCAGTCGTTGGAATCCGCGGATGCGGCCGTATATCTTCGGCCGCCGCAATCTAATCCATATCATCGACGTTCGCGAAACGATCCGCGGCTTGCTGCGGGCGAAGAAGTATCTCAAGCAGGTCGCCGCCGGCGGAAGCCTCGTGCTGTTCGTCGGCACGAAGCGGCAGGCCGCCGAAACGATTCAGCGCGAAGCATCGCGGTGCGGAATGCCGTTTGTGAACGACCGCTGGCTCGGCGGAACGCTCACCAACTTCCGCACGATCCGCAGCCGGCTGAGCCGCCTTGAAGAACTCGAGAAATTGATGGCGTCCGAAGATTTCGCCACCTACTCGAAGAAGATGCAATCGGCGCTGAAGCGCGAATTCCGCAAAATGTATCGCAATCTCAACGGCATCCGCACCATGAACCGCGCGCCGGATTGCATGGTGATCATCGACCCAAAAAAGGAAAAGAACTCGGTCAGCGAGGCCCGCAAGATCGGCGTCTCGACCGTGTCATTGATCGACACGGATTGCGATCCGGACCTGATCGATTTGCCGATTCCGGGGAACGACGACAGTATCCGCTCGATCGAGTTGATCGTACAGCAGTTGGCCGACGCGGTGCTCGATGGCAAGGCCGAAGCCGCGACGATGGGGCACGGCAAAGCGGAGGCGTCGGGCGCATCAGCGAAAGATAAAGATGCCGCTTCGCAGGCGAACGGCGCCCCGGTCGAAGTTGCTCAAACGGCGACAGCCTGAGATTCGGTGGGATCGATGCGGGTGCCGTGCCCACGCGAGCGCCGATGGATGAAATGGCACCAAATCGCTCTGTCGCTTGCATGGGCATGTCAGGCACGTCGGCGAGCGCGAGCATGTCCACGTCGACCTGGTGGCGCCCAGCCGCGTTAATCAATTAACAACCGAGGCGTGAACGCCCGGGCTAAATAAAGGGAGATTGTAAATGCCAGAAATCAGTGCCGCGGCCGTCAAAGGGCTGCGCGAGCGGACCGGGCTGCCGATGATGGAATGCAAGCGGGCCTTGCAAGAGACCGGGGGCGATGAAGCCGCCGCCGTCGATTGGCTTCGCAAGCAGGGAATCAAAACTCAGGAAACTCGCTTGGGCCGAGATACGTCCGCCGGGCGAATCGCGGTGTTCGCCGACGTCGCCCAGGACACCGGGGCAATGATCGAATTGTTCTGCGAAAGCGCCCCGGTGTCGAACAGCCCGGATTTTCGCCAACTCGCCATGGATCTTGCCAAGCAATTGGCCACCGGTCCCGGAGCGGCGACGGCAGAGGAATTGCTTGCCCAGCCCTCGCCGTCCAAGCCGGGAATAACTCTCGCACAACAGAAGGACGAGTTGTTCAATCGCATGCGCGAAGTCGTCAAAGTTGGGCGAATCGAGCGCTTCAAAGCGCCCTCGGGCGGATATGCGCACCACGACGGCTCGATCGGCGCGCTCGTCGAAGTGAGCGGCGGCGAGAACGATACGGCCAAGGACGTGGCCATGCACGTGGCCGCTCAAAAACCCAAAGTCGTCGCCAAGGAACATCTCGATCCGGCCGAGATCGACAAGGAGCGCGATATTCTTTCGGTCGCCGCCCGCAAGGAAGGCAAGCCCGAGAACATCATCGCCAAGATGGTCGAGGGGCGGTTGCGCAATTTCTTCGGCGAGAAGGTGCTGCTCGAACAGCCGTTCGTCAAAGACGACAAGCAGACCGTCGGCCAGATGGCCAAGAAATCGGGAATGGAGATCAAGCGATTCGTCCGCTGGGAGTTGGGCAAGGAATGAACGGTCGCTCCGAATTTGATGCCGGATGATGAAGGGCCGTAGGGTGCGTCAAGTCCGCGCTGACGCACCGGAACCACCGATGCCCGGTGCGTCAGCGCGGACTCGACGCACCCTACTCTGACCGCCGTATGTCCGCTGACGACTCGTTGCCGCCCCGTTACCGCCGCGTCGTGCTCAAGCTCTCCGGCGAGAGCTTTTGCCATGCGGGCGAGCGCGGGATCAGCATGGACGAGGTCGTGCATCTCGCCCGCCAGACCGTTCAGGCCGCCAAGCGCGGCGTGCAGATCGCGATCGTCATGGGGGGCGGCAATATCCTCCGCGGCGCGCAATTCACCGCCGGAAATGCCAGCATTCAGGAGGCCACGGCCCATTACATGGGGATGCTGGCCACCGTGATCAATGGGCTGGCGCTGCAAGACGCGCTGGAATCGCTCGGCTGCGAGACGCGATTGTTGACGGCGATCCGCATGGACGGCGTGGCCGAGCCGTATATTCGCCGCCGAGCACGACGGCATCTCGAGAAAGGGCGAATCGTGCTCTTGGCCGCCGGCACCGGCAGCCCGTTTGTGACCACCGACACGGCTGCCGCTCAACGGGCTCTCGAACTCGAGGCCGACATTCTCCTCAAAGCCACGCGGGTCGACGGCGTATTCTCCGACGATCCGGAGAAGAATCCGCACGCCATCCTTTATCGGGAACTCACCTATCAAGCGGTCCGCGAGCAGAACCTCCGCGTGATGGACCCCACCGCCATCGCCCAGTGCATGGAGCACAACATGCCGATCCTCGTGTTCAATTTCAAGAAGGAAAGGAACATCGAGCGAGCGGTGAACGGCGAGCGGGTAGGGACGATCATCGGGGCCCGGGACTAGGGGCTCGGGGTTCGGGACGAGCAAGCGTCGGCCGCGCGACGGAGCCATCTCGTCGACCGCGACTTGCATCGTTTCCTCTTCCCCGCTCGCCTTGCGGGCGGCATAATTTCCCTAGCCCCCAGTCCCTAGTCCCCAGCCCCCTTTCTCCCATGCCTGCTGACGAAATCCTGCTGGACGCCGAAGAGCGGATGGAAAAGGCCGTCGACGTCTTCAAACATTCGCTGGCCGGGATTCGCACCGGCCGGGCGAATCCCGGCCTGGTCGATTCGCTCCGCGTCGAAGTCTATGGCGCGGCGACGCCAATCAAGTCGGTCGCGCAGGTCGGCGCCCCGGAACCGACGCAGATCGTGATCCGCCCTTTCGATCCCGCGACGATCAAGGACATCGAGAAGGCGATTCGCTCGAGTGATTTGGGCCTAAATCCGCAAAACGACGGCCGTGTGATCCGGATCAACATCCCGCCTCTTTCTACCGACGTGCGGCGGAAGCTGGTCGCCCGAATTAAGGATTTAGGGGAAGAAGCGAAAGTCTCGATCCGCAATGTCCGCCGCGACGGCAACAAGCTGGCCGATCAGGAACAGAAAGACAAAGTGCTAACCGAAGACGACCGCGACGCGCTCAAGGATGAAATCCAAGAGCTGACGAAGAAGTATGAGGCCAAAGTGGCCGATCTGGCGAAGGCCAAAGAATCGGAAGTGATGGAAAACTAAAGTTAAGTACAAAGTGCGAATTACAAAGGACGAAATAGTTTCGTATTTCATACTTCGCACTTTGTACTTTTTGTCCATCTTCTCTTGACGCTCTGGGTGGCGGCTTCTATATTTCCCGCCCCGTTAGCCAGCGGATTGGATTTCGTTGGCGCTGACCCGATCTTGCCTGCGGTTTAGGGAGAAACCGAGATGGTACGCAAGGATGCTGCTGGAAGCGCTTCGCGCTGGGGCCGCTGGAAGAGCCGATTGAGCGTCGCCGCCGGAGCGATGGCGGTGATCGTCGCCTGCATTGCGATTCGCGCGATTCGCGGGCCGCAAATCGCCAACGCCAAGGATCCCGCGGCCGGACGGAGCACCGGCGCCGTGCAACAAGCGAGCGCGACCACGCAGGCCGCCCCGCAGAAGCCACAAGTCGTGGCCGTGGTCAACGGCGAGGACGTCGGCCGCCAGGAATTGGCCCAGGAGTGCCTCGTTCATTATGGCAAGGAAGTCCTCGAAGCGATGGTCAATAAGTACCTGATCGTTCAGTTCTGCCAGCAGCAGAATGTGACGGTCAATAAACAGGAGGTCAATGACGAGATCGACCGCATGGCCCGCAAGTTCAGCCTGACCGTCGATCAATGGCTGAAGATGCTGCAACAAGAGCGCGGCATCACCGCGGACCAGTATGCCAACGACATCGTCTGGCCGACGCTCGCTCTGAAGAAGCTTGCGGCCGATCGCTTGAAGCCGACCCAGCAGGAATTGCAGGATGCTTTCGACATGCAATACGGCGAGGCAGTCAAGGCCCGGATCATCATCACAAAAGACCTTCCGACGGCAAACAAAATTGCCGCTCAGGCGAAGAGCGATCCGGAGAACTTTGGTGCGCTGGCGGTCAAATACTCGATCGACGCCAGCGCGAGCGCCAACGGCATGATCCCTCCGATCCATCATCACATGGGCGACGAGCAGATCGAGCAATGGGCATTCCATTTGCGGCCAAGCGAGGTGTCCGATCCGATTCAGTTTCGCGGGCAGTTTGCAATCCTCAAGTGCGACGGCCGAATGCCGCCGTCGAACGTACGGTTCGAGGATGTTCGCGGCAAGCTGACCGAGGCACTCCGCGACCGCAAGCTGCACACCGCCGCCGCGGACGTCTTCAAGCAGCTTCAATCGAAGGCCGTCGTGCAGAATGTCCTCAACGATTCGGTGAAAAGCCAGGAAATGCCCGGCGTGGCGGCGATCATCAACGACCGGAAGATCACGCTTCGCGAATTGGCTGAGGAGTGCATCGACCGGCACGGCACGGAGGTGCTCGAAGGCACGATCAACCACAAGCTGCTCGAACAAGCGCTCCGCAACAAGCGCATCACGATCGGCGACGATGATCTGAATGCCGAGATTGCCCGAGCCGCGCTGGCGATGGGCAAGCTCGACAAGCAAAAGCGGCCCGACGTGAACGCCTGGATCGAGGCGGTCACAAAAGAGCAGGGGATCACCGTCGAGACGTACTATCACGACGCCGTTTGGCCCTCGGTGGCGCTCAAGAAGCTGGTGGGCGACGTGCAAGTGAATCAGGAAGACATGCAGCGCGGGTTCACGGCCAATTACGGCCCCCGAGTGCGTTGCCGAGTGATCATGCTGGCGAATGAGCGGAAGGCGCAAGAAGTTTGGGAACTGGCACGAGCCGAGCTGCAGAAGCAGCATCCCGATCCTGAGTTTTTCGGAAAGCTGGCCGAGCAATACTCGATCGACCCCAGCCGCACGCTCCAAGGACGCGTCCCGCCGATTCAGCGCTACGGCGGCATGACGCAGCTCGAGGACGAAGCGTTCAAGCTCAAGGCGGGCGACCTGTCGAGCATCATCACCCTCGGCGACAAGTGCGTCATTCTCTTCTGCGAGGGCTACACCGAGCCGCAGAAGGTGGAAATGGCCGACGTTCGCGATCTGCTGTTCGAGGACATCCACGAAAAGAAGATCCGCCTCGCCATGGCCGACGAGTTCAACCGCCTCCGCGATTCGGCCCAGATCGATAACTTCCTGGCCGGAACGTCGCAAAGCCCGAAGCACCCCGGCGCCGCCGGCCACGGCACGAAGGACGCCGAGTCCGCGATGAATTCGGACCGAGCGGGCTCGGCGGGACGGAAATAGCGAGGCAATCGCGATCGCATGTTTTTCTCCGGTGCAGAGCGGAATCTGCGACCCCGGCCGATTTGACTACCTCGTTGCCCATCGCTAGTTACAATGATAGCGATGCGACCTCGCTGGAACTGATGCTGTGCCGACCATTCCGGGAATTCCCGGTCCTTATCGGTTCTTTTTCTATAGTTTCGACTGCAATGAACCTCGCCACGTTCATGTGCCGCGAGATCGAAAGACCTGTAAGTTCTGGCTGAGCCCGATCTCTTTGGCATCAAACGGCCGTCTCAACGCCACGGAATTGAATCGCATTCGAGGCATAATTGTCGACGATTTGGATCAAATCATCGAGGCTTGGGATGAACACTGCGGCGAGTGGCGACCCTAGGATACAGCGCGTCGAAGTGAGCGACGAGTTGATTACCGCACAGTTGACCGACGGGCGCGTTATCAGCGTGCCTCTGGCATGGTCATGGCGCCTGTCAAATGCCACTCCGGACCAGCGCCGCAAGTTCGAGATCCTCGGCGACGGAGAGGGTGTCCATTGGCCGGATATCGACGAGGACATCAGCGCTCATGGGATGCTGTCTGGAGCACCCGCTCGGCCGCCGAAGCAAACCGCTTGAAGGGGCCGCTCCCAATCACCGGGATGCGCAGAGTTGATTGCGGATTCGTAATGCTGCAATCCGCAAAAGGTGCATAGCAGTTGACGCGCGCCGAATGGCTACTTCGCGCGCTTTTCGGTAGGGTCATCGATCTGGAACAATCGCCGGAACGCTTCGCCCGCCTTGACTTTGCCTTCGCGCACAGACTTGATCTGTTCGTCGAGATCGTTCTGGAGCTTTTCGCGTTTCACTTGTTCTTCGCGGGCCTGTTTTCGCACGCGATCCACATACTCACCGAGCGGGACTAATGCCCCGCAGAGCATCAAGACCAGCGGCGAAAGAGCGCTCAGCTTCCAGCCGTAGGAGTTCCCCGAAGGCGCCATTGGGGTCGCATCGCGAAACGCGATGGACGATTGCGCTGAATCAGCGGACTCGCCGAGTGCCGAATCGACTTGTGCCGCAATTGTCCACCCAGAAATCCGCTCGCTGCCCTTCGTTAAAACGTGGACGTGCGGGGGAAAGAGCGTTCTCTTCAAGAGCCAAACAAACGAGAGCAAGAACGGAACGGCACCGATCATAAAGAGTTTGAAAGGTCCCAACCAAACCAACTGTCTTACCAACCAATCCTGTTCAGTCTTTCCAATCGGCGGCGGCGGCGGATGGGCTGTCCAATACGCGGATGCCCACGCAGCGGATGTGACCAACAACAGAACAATGGATACAACGATCCAGGGACCCGCTGTAGCTCGAACAAGGCCGACCTCGTGCCTTTCGGATAAAAAGTACACGCCGTTGTATTCCTCCAAGGCATTGAGGAACACTTTCCGTGCCACACGGGATCGAAACTCCGTTGACCGTCGTTGCTCTTTCCCATTTGCCGTGTAACAAATTGCAAGCCCGATTGCGTCTGCTTCGGGTAGCTCGATCGAGTCAATCGTGTCGAGCCAAATCAGCCTGCTTGAGGAGATTCCGGGATCCCTGCCTTGAGAAAGGCTTTCTTTAATTGCGGACCATTGACGCGCATCATCGGACAACGAAATGTAAACGGCCCTCTCGAAAAGCAATGTAACGCACGAAATGAGACGCCTCGACGACACGCATTCGAGTTTCAACCGGCCGGGCGACCGCTCCGAATCGGATATTTCGCCCTCTCCGATCGGCCGCGGCAGCCGCCTGAATCGGCCGGCCGCAACCGCCGCGCTGACGAGCGCGCCTGCAATCGATCCGGGAAGTGTCAGATACTCCGAGACAAAGCCAGCGCATGCGCCGACGGCGCCGCCCGCTAACGCTCCGAAAAGAGTTGGCAATGGCTTGCCCTTCTCAATATGCTCGGTGAGCGGTTTCACGATTTCTGCAATGATCGTGTAACCGGCGGACATGCGATTCACTGTGACAGGAGTTAGGGGTTTTTTCTAGCGGCAAACAACCAAGGCGAGGGGCAGATAAGCTTGTGCTGCCATGAGCGGCTTAAGTTGGCAGAGCGGCAACGGCACCGACAACTTACGTCGAATTATAATGTTTGAGGCGGATGAATTAAATCACTTTAGGCACCCAGCGATCGCAGGAGCAGCGCTGCGGCGAGCGCGCCGAGGATCGGCCCGATCACCGGCACCCAGGCATAGCTCCAGTCGGAGCCCCCTTTGCCGGCGATGGGCAGCAGGGCATGCGCGCAGCGCGGGCCAAGGTCGCGGGCTGGGTTGATCGCGTAGCCGGTCGGGCCTCCCAGACTCAAGCCAATCCCCCAGACCAGCGCCCCACCCACGGGCGCGACGAAGCCCCGGCCGATCTCTTTCTCGATGATCGCGGCGCCGACGAATACCAGCGTGAACGTGGCGATCGCCTCGCTCAGAAAGTTCATGAGCGGGCGGCGAATCGCCGGGGCGGTGCAGAAAACCGCCAGCTTCAGGCTGCGGTCGGTCGTCTCGCACCAGTGCGGCAGGTAATGAAGCCACACCAGCACGGCGCCAGTGAACGCGCCGAGGAACTCGCCGGCAACATAAAGCGGCACGGCGGACGCCTTCAAGTCGCCGAGCACTAGCGCCGCCAGTGGGCCAACCGGGTTGATGAAGCCCGGCGCGCCGAACTTGCGGGCCGTGAATACGCCCCCCATCACAGCAAACGCCCAGCCGGCGGTAATCGCGATCCAGCCGGCATTTTGCGCCTTCGACCGGTTCAATAACACCCCGGCAACGACCCCGTCGCCAAGCAGAATCAGCACCATCGTGCCAAGGAACTCGCCCAGAAATCCGTCCACGCCCGCCTCCGTGAAGTGGATCCCAAAACCTGCTTCCGAATGAGGCACCACTATCGTTTCGGACAACGGGCGAGTCAAGAGCTTGAATTCAGCGCTATTTGGCCAACTGGGGATGGTTGACCGTAATCCAGTTTTCAACGACGGTCTGCAAGTCGCCAGCGCGCCGTACTATCTCGTCGGCGTCGGCGTCCGAGGCGACGAAGGCACGGTCATAATCAATCTCATAGCGCTTGCGGCGGGCAACTTCAAAATATCGCCCCAAAGCACTGGCGCTGGGCCCGAGGACGAGCGGCAGTACCTCGAATGCCGTTTTGTGATGCCCGCCGCCTTTGGGATCGAGGCGATAGCCAGCGCAGGCGATCGCCATTTTGGCAAGCAACAACGCGGCGCCGTAAGCGGTCGTAAATCGCGTATCGGGTGAAATGCTGGTCGAGGCTGCGTCTTTAAGCTTTATTTCGACGGCCGCGCGCAGGTCGTCGAGTTCGGGCTTGCTGGTCCGATGCGGCTTGACTCGCCTCTCCGCGAGCAATCGTTTCCAGGTCATGGGCCGAGCCGATTACAAGAATCTTAGCGGGCTCGTTTACGACGCTCCGGATGAAATGATGCCCGGCTTTGAACTTTCTGGCAAGCTCTCCGGGCGCATAGATGGTTGGATTTACGGGTCTGCCCAGGTCGCGTTCTGCGCGCCTTAGAGCTGGCAGCAAGTCCGATATAGTCAAATCACCGATGACCATGAGATCCAAGTCGCTCTCGGCGACCTCAGTGCCGCGGGCGACGGATCCGTAAATAAAGGCACACTGGATTTTCGAGCGGACCGAGTGGAGCGCCTTTCGCAGCACGACCGGTGCGCCCGTCAGTTTCCGCAACAGGCCTGCCAGCTCCGGCAGGAAGGGACAGATCGGGTTCGCTTGGAAATACGTTTGTCGCCCTTCCACTCGCCGGCTGAGAATGCCAGCTTCGGCCAAGGCGGCAAGCTCGCGATGGAGGTGCGACGGGGCAGCCCTTAAATGGCGAGCCAACTGGCTCAAGTACCACACCTTCTGCGGGTGCAGCAGCATCGCTCCCAGCACCTCGCGGCGCAAACCAGAAAACAGGACTTCCGCGGCGTTCTTTCTCATTGAGAGAAAGTATATTCCTACTTTGAGAACAAGTCGATCGACAACGATTTCAAACGGGCTTCTAGCGATTAAGCCCAGCTCGGTCTGCATCACTTGGCGCTTTCCGCCGCGATCGGCGGCGAGCGAAGCTCGAAGGAATCGATCGAGACGTCGATCTCGCCGGCTTGGGGGTTGCCGCCGTTTTTGGCCAGGAAGCCGATGTATTTCGGTGGGTGCTTGCCCCAGGGGCGCGAGCCGGCCACGGTGAATTCGTGGCCATCGGTGCTAAAGGCACACTCGTAATCGGTCCAGCTCCGGCTCACGCGCAGCCAGAATCGCCCGGGATTTTTTAGCTCCGTGACGAGGTCGTGGTCGGGCACTTTGTCGGTCTGGCGAACCATGACGAAGTTGGTCGTGTCGGGCTTGGCCCAACTGTATTCGAAACCCCACTTCACGTAGTTCTCATCGTCGTCGTAACAGATCAGACCGACCTGTTGGAAAAAGGTGGTCGGCTCGAATTTGCTCACCGCGAGCGTGATGCTGAAATCGCTCGACTCCGCCAGCGGATTGCGGATCAGAAAGATATTCTTGGCCCGAATGCCTTCGCTGAGAGCGTCGTGCTCGACATCGCCGTGGATCGTGCCGCGTTGCGTCGTGATGGTCAGGTGGCCGGGATCTTTTGTCAGCGAGATGTGACCCTGGTCTTCGCGGATGATCTTCCATCGGAGCGCGAATTTGCCGTTGAAGTCATCGCGGAGTACAGCGACTGGATGAATCTGATCGCCCGCCGCTGCCACTGGCGGCTGGTCATCGGCAGACACCGCCGCGTCGAAGGCCGTGCCGGCGCATAGCATCACGAAAAATCCCGGAAGAACCTGCACTATCCGAGAGTTGAGCGGTCTCATTGGTCGGTTCCTTTCACGTTGCGACGGAGCGAGTTCCGGAGAATTGGGCAAAAGGCCGCACGTCGTTTTGGAGCGCCACCCCCTCCATTTGCACTGCTAACGATACTGCTTGATAGAGTCGCTTGTCAACGAATTGAAGCGCGCGCGGCCGATCGCATCGCAGTGCTGGCGTTTCGCCCGCCGATTGTGTCGCGAGCGGCGTTCTGATAAGTTGCCGCTTTCGGCTTGGTCGAATTCGGACAGCGTGGACAAGACTTCTGGAGGATCGTATGGCCAAGAATCGCAAGGCGGAGGTCGAGGCGGCGCAGAAGGGGCTCGATTTCAAGACCAAAAAGTATCAAATCGAGTTGGACACGACGCTCGGTAAGATCAAGCTCGACATGCTGCCCGATGTTGCCCCAGGGCATTGCCGGAATATGCTCGGACTGGCCAAGATCGGCTACTACGACGGCCTCGTCTTCCACCGCATCATCAAGGGGTTCATGATCCAGGGAGGCTGTCCGGAAGGGAGCGGCTCGGGAGGGCCGGGATACACGATCCCCGCCGAGTTCAACGCCACGACGCATGAGGCGGGTGTGGTGTCGATGGCGCGGACCAGCGATCCGAATTCGGCCGGCTCGCAGTTTTTCATCTGCTTGGAAAGGACTCCGCATCTCGATCGGCAGTACACGGCTTTTGGCCGCACCGCCGACGCCGCGAGCCTTGCCGTTGTGAAAGCGATCGGCGCGGTGAAGACCGGCGCTAATGACCGGCCGGCCACGCCGGTGACGATCAAGTCGGCGAAGGTGATCGAGGTGGCGAAGTGAGCGGCCTCCGATGCTCGCAATCTTTGGTTCGCAAGCATTGCGTAGGTCAGGCCTGTGGCCTGACTGGAGTTGCTGTCGTGCCGACAAAGTGCTTCGTCAGGCCAGAGGCCTGACCTACGGTCTGCGTGACGCAGCCTGAAGGCTGAACTCCAACGGTCTGAATTCGGCCCGACCGGCGCTCGAACACTCCGGTTCGCAAGCGAACCGGCTAACGCTTGTCGTTTGGCAGGCGCCTGCCACCTGCCTACTGCCGAGTGCAGCCTTCCTCCTCTCCCCTTGCCCCGCGCCACTCGCCGCTATTAGACTAAACCTTCGGCAAACGATGATCCGGAGGTATTGAGCCATTAGTGTCGCAGCCCCGACGAGCGTCGCCTTTCAGAAGTGCATTGCCCCCGGCTGCGCCGCTACCTACGGGATCGACGAGGCTCGGGTGGCCTGCGGTTGCGGCAGCTTGCTCGACGTTTGCTACGATTGGGACCGGGCCCGGCCGCCGGATTCGTGGTCCTTCTTCGAGCAGAAATGGTCGCGGCGATTTGAACCGCTGGCGCTGAGCGGAGTGTGGCGGTTCCACGAGCTGCTGCCGTTTGCTCCGCCGGAAAAGGTGGTCACGATCGGCGAAGGGCAGACGCTGCTTCAGCCGTCGAACGGCGTGGCGAAGTATGCCGGCCTCGCTCCTGGCCAGCTCTATTTGCAATACGAGGGGCTGAATCCATCCGGTAGCTTCAAAGACAACGGCATGTCGGCCGCGTTCACGCACGGTCGCTCGATCGGGGCTCGCCGCGCTGCCTGCGCCTCGACCGGCAACACCAGTGCTTCGCTGGCCCTTTACTGCGCGGTGACGCGATTGATGCGGGCGGTGATCTTCATCGGCTCGGGGAAGATCTCCTACGGCAAACTGTCGCAGGCGCTCGATTACGGGGCGCTCACCATGCAAATTGCCGGCGATTTCGACGACGCGATGCAGCGGGTGCAAGAGGTCTCGCAGCAGTTGGGCATCTATCTGGTGAACAGCGTCAACCCCTTCCGGCTCGAAGGACAGAAAACGATCATGTATCGCGTGCTCGAAGGGCTGCGATGGGAAGTGCCCGATTGGATCGTCGTGCCTGGCGGGAATCTGGGGAATTCGAGCGCATTTGGCAAGGCCTTCGCCGAGCTGCGCGAGATCGGCTTGATCGACCGCGTGCCGCGGCTGGCGGTGATCAATGCGGCCGGCGCCAACACGCTTTACGAGCTGTTCGAGAATCGCAACCTGCGCTGGAATGGCGGCGCGCCGGACATGGCGATCTGCGACAATTACTGCGCGGAGCTGGACGCCGCCGGCCGTCGGGCCTCGACCATCGCCAGCGCGATCGAGATCAATCGGCCGGTGAATCTGACGAAGTGCCTGCGCGCGCTGGACGTTTGCGACGGCGTGGTCCGAGAAGTTACCGATCAAGAGATACTCGACGCCAAGGCGCAAGTGGGCGCCGGCGGCTTGGGCTGCGAGCCGGCCAGCGCCGCGAGCGTCGCCGGGACGAAGCTGCTAGTGAGCGAAGGAGTGATCGGTCGCGACGAGCGAGTGGTCTGCATTCTCACTGGCCATCAGCTCAAGGACCCGACCGCCACGGTCGCCTATCACACGACCGACCAAGAGCAGTTCAACAAAGTGCTCGGCAGCCGCGGCGTAAAGCGGGCTTTGTTCGCCAATCGCGCCGTGGCGGTCAATAACGACTTGGATGAAATCATCAAGGCGATCCAGCTTTACAGCTAATCCGAAAGTAGTCGATGAGCCGAATAAAGGTTGCCATTCACGGAGCAGCAGGCCGGATGGGGCAGCGGCTGGTGGCGCTCGGGATCGCCGATCCGGACCTGACGATTGCCGCGGGGCTCGAAGCGCCGCATCATCCACGGCTGGGACAAGACGCCGGAACGATCGCCGGCGTCGGCGAGATCAATGTGCCTGTCGTGGCCACGCTCGACGCGCCAGTTGACGTGGTCATCGACTTTTCTGTCCCCGCCGGCGCGCAGGCGATCATGGCCACCTGCATGGAACGCGGAATTCCGCTCGTGGTCGCGACCACGGGCTTGAGCGATGCCCAGCAGCAGATGCTCCGCGAGGCGGCCGGGCGGATTCCGCTGCTGTGGTCGCCGAATATGAGCCTTGCGGTGAACTTGACGATGAAGCTCACCGAAACCGCTGCCCAGGCACTGGCCGGCCATCCGTCGGGAGCCGATGTCGAGATCATCGAACGGCATCATCGCTTCAAGGAAGACGCCCCGAGCGGGACGGCTTTGAAGTTCGGCCGGATCATTGCCGATGCGATGGGGCAGCAATCGCACCGGCACGGTCGCGAGGGACAATCCGGCAAGCGGCCGCACGGCGAAATCGGCTACCATGCCGTTCGCGTCGGCGACAATCCGGGCGAGCACACAATCATCTTCGGCCTGTTGGGCGAGACGATCGAGCTGACCGTCCGAGCCACCAGCCGCGATTGCTACGCCCATGGCGCGCTGACGGCCGCGAAGTTCCTCGTCGGGAAACCAGCCGGACTCTACGGCATGGGGGACGTATTGAAACTATAGAAGAGAGTCAAATCGTACTCCCTCTCCCTCTGGGAGAGGGCCGGGGTGAGGGGATCCCGCGAGAATCGCTCCAACCCTCACGGAGTCTGCGATCGCGCGTCACGGCGATGCCGAAACTGGCGGTATCGTCTACGCATCGTTTTGGTTGGGCCCAAACATGGCGAAGTGCGAAGAGGGCTATCTGTGCGACGTGTGCGGCGGTGACGTCGAGAGTGTCACCGATAGCGATCTCTATCTGCGGTACGTAATCGGGATGGTCGAACCCGAGTCGCTGCACACGACCCGCGAGCGCCACATCCGCTGCAATCCGGCGCTGGCGCAATTCATCGTGACCGACGAATTCGAGCCGATGTCCGTTGACGGCGATTTCGACAAGCGGCGCCTCGATCCGGCTTACGTCAAGCAACGTGAGACGCTCGTGACCCGCGGCTGGCGGCGGCTCCGCGAAGTCGCCGGCATCGACCTGCCGATCCTCGACTATCCGCTGCCGGAAGTGCGGGCCGAGATCGAAAAGCGATCGCGGCCGGGAAGTTGATCCGCGGATTGTAGGGAACGGCCTCTGTGCCGTTCCGGACCCGCGCAACCTTACGGAACGCCACGGAGGGCGTTCCCTTCTATGAAAGCTCGTTGCGTGTCAACTACTGCATTTTCAGAATTCGAATCAGTGTAAGTCCATTCTTCTATCCGAGCATAGCGCCGGGGGCGCGTAGCCCATGTGGGTGTTTCGAAATTGGGGGAA
>DASZFO010000359.1 GCA_035939775.1 Pirellulales bacterium
GCGACGTCGATCTTGCCCGATCGGGGTGGCTTGGATCCCGAGCGCGGCGTCGATCTCAAATATTTCACGCGAGACGACGGCTTCGTGCGCGGCATGGCGCCGATGCCGGGGCCGGGTCCGACCTGGATCGACGGACTCGTAACGCTCAAGGACGACTCCGGCCACGAACGGATGTTTGCCGCGTATGCCAAGATTCGCGGCGAGTTGACGCCATACGAACGCGGGCTGGCGGAATTCAATCCCAAGCGCGAGCAGTTTGAAAAGGTCGCCACGTTTCCGCTTGATTCTCCGTTTCATCCCGGCGGCAGCCCGTTTCACCATGCCGACGGGGGCAAGGAGTACATTTACTTCGCGACTCCCTATCCATTGCTTCGCGTGCGAGCCGACGCCGCTGCGATCAAGGACCTAGCCAGCTACGAAGGTTTCACTTGCCTCAAACTGGGAACGCGGCCGGAGCAGAACGAACTCGATCGCCGCTCGGACGGATCGCTGCGATACAGTTGGAAGAAGAACACCGCGCCGGTCGGCCCGAAAGAGCAGACTCGCCTGATCGCGGCCGGGCGGCTTAAATCCGCGGAGGCCCTGTTGCAGCTTCAAGACGCGGAGAGCGGCAAGTCGGTTTTCGCCCACGCGGGTTCCGTGTATTGGAACCGCTATCGCCGGCGGTGGATCATGATCGCGCAGGAAGCCGGAGGCACATCGCCGCTGGGAGAAATCTGGTATGCGGAGGCCGACACGCCGGTTGGCCCCTGGGCGTACGCCCGCAAGATTGTCACGCACGACCGCTATAGCTTTTACAATCCAAAGCAAGATCCGATGTTCGACAAGGAGGATGGCCGGGTGATCTTCTTCGAGGGAACTTATGCCACGCTGTTTTCCGGCAATACGCATCCGACGCCACGCTACGACTACAACCAAATCATGTACAAGCTCGATCTGGCCGATCCGCGGCTCGCGCTGCCAGTGGCGATCTATCGAGTCTCCGCGGCCGCGGATCAATTTGCTACCGCGGAGGGACGGAACGCCGCGGAGGGAGTTCCCTACAGTTTCCGCGCAACCTGTGTAGAGAACGGCCTCGGCGCCAATCCGAATCCGTGGCTTTCGAGCGTTCGGACGGCGTCGGACCGGATGGATTGCCGCAAATCAGCGAAGCCCGGCCAGGGGTCGGCGCGGTCGGTGGCGAGGCGCTTGAGAACGTCGCGCAGGTGGAACTGGGTGGAACTCTTGGTGCGCGGCAGCTCGCGCCAGGAGAGGGGTAGCGAGATCGCCGCTCCCGATTTGGCACGCGTGGAATAGGCGGCCACTGCCGTGGCGCCTCGCTGATTGCGCAGATAGTCGATGTAGATTCTTCCGGTCCGGGCTTTTTTTGACATCGTCGCGAGATAACGCGTCGGCGCCGCGCGTTCGACTGCCAGCGCCACGAGCCGGGAGAAACGATCAACGAAGGGCCACGGCTGCCGCCGTGCAATCGGCACGACCAGGTGCAGCCCCTTGCCTCCGCTCGTTTTCACGAAGCTTTCCAGCTTCAGCTCGTTGAGAAATTCGCGCAACTCCTGGGCCGCCGCGACCACGGCCGGCCACGCGACATCCGGCGCCGGATCGAGATCGAAGACCAGCCGGTCGGGCTTTTCGATGGCGTCGATTCGCGAACCCCAGACATGGATTTCCAGGGCAGCGATCTGCGCGAGCGCCACCAGGCCGCCGACATCTTCAACCACGCAATACTCCGCCATGCCTTCCTTCTCCCGAAGGCGGACTCGCCGTAGCGCTTTCGGCGCGCCCGCGCCCGGATGTTTTTGCAGGAAACGCGTGCCGTCGACGCCGTTGGGGCAGCGCACGATCGTGAGCGGCCGCCCGACGACGTGCGGCAAAATTCGCTCGGCGCATGCAAGATAGTATTCCGCCAACTCGCGCTTGGTGATCCCATCGTCCGGATAGAGCAGCTTGTCGGGATGGGTAACATGGACGCCCGCGACGACGACATCTTGTCCACCAGCGCCATTCGACTGAACTTGCGACTTCGCTTTCCTTGGACGAGCCGGCGGTAAATCGCCGTTTGTCGAAGAGCTTGCCGCCGAATTGGAGACTATCCGAGAACCGCCTGAGGAGAAGGGGACAGTCCCCTTTTGTTCCGCGACCATCGAAGCGATGGTGCCCGCCACAAAAGGGGACAGTCCCCGGCGGTTCTCGGATAGGCTCTTGGCGATTTCTCGCGTTACTTCCGCCGCCGGTTTGTCCTCGCGCAGGCCTTGAAACGACGGATGACGCAATCGCTGGTCCTTCGTCCAATTGCTGAACTCGATCTGAGCCACCAGCTCGGGACGCACCCAATGCACTCCCTTGATCCGCTCGCCGCGCTCGGGGAAGTCGGAGAATGGGGATTGTTCTTGCCGCAAGGGTTTCAGTCGCCGGGCAACGTCGCGCAGTGTTTCATCGGCGAATCCCGTGCCGACGCGACCGCTGTATTTCAACCGGCCCCGCTCGTCATGATAGCCGACCAACAGCGCGCCGAACTCTTGACGGCTCCCGGTGGGGTCGGTGAATCCGCCGATTACAAACTCGGCATTCTGATGCGTCTTGCTCTTGAGCCAATCGGCGGTTCGGCCGGACACATAGGGCCGATCACGGCGCTTGGAGATGATCCCTTCGAGCGCCGCATGGCGCGCCGCTGCCAGAAACGCCTCGCCGTCGCCGACGACGTGCTCGGTGAGCCGAAGCGGGCCGCGATCGGTCGGCAAGTGCAACGAAGCGAGCAATTCCTTCCGCTCCGCGAGCGGCAGGCGGCGAAGGTCGTCGCCGTTCAAGAACAGGAGGTCGAAAACGTGATAGATGATTTTGCCGGGCGACTCGCGAAAGGCATTCTGCAAAAGCTGAAACTGACTGACGCCGCGCTCATCGAGCGCCACGATCTCGCCGTCGAAGATCGCCTGCCGCAACTTGAGCCGACGAACGGCGGCAGCTAATTCGGGCAGCTTGGAGGTCCAGTCCTGTTCGTTGCGGGTTTGAAAACGCACCCGATTCTTGGCGACATGGCATATGATTCGATAGCCGTCGAACTTGATCTCATGGAACCAACTGTCGCCCGAAGGCGGCTTTTTGATGAGCGTGGCCAGTTCCGGAACGATCGTCGCGGGAATTGGTCCGCGCGCGCGCTCGTCGTGGGATGTGGCCTTCGCGCTCCGCCGTGGTGCGCGGTTGGAGGCTACTTGTTTCAGCGCGCTCGTTTCCGCCGCACTTTGCCGTGGCGCATGATCGCCGTCTTCTCTCCAGACTCGATCGCGATCCGCGGCAATCTCATCCAGATCGCGGCCGCTGACCACGCTTCGCGGCGCATCGGCCGTAACATCGAACTCATCCTTGTCGCGGGCTTCGTCGTCGCGATGCTTGATGAGAAACCAGGGCTGCTTGCTCGATGAGCCGCCTCCAGAGCGCCGCACGAGTGCCCAGCCGCCGCGGAGCTTTTCGCCCTCCAATTCGAACTTCAGCTTCCCCGCCGCATAGCCAGCCTCGGGGTCTTCCAGCGGATTCCATCGGCCGCGGTCCCAGAGCAGCACGGTGCCGCCGCCATATTCGCCTTCAGGAATGATTCCTTCGAATGAGCCGTAAGCGATCGGATGGTCCTCGACTTCGATCGCCAGCCGCTTGTCGTGCGGATCGAGACTCGGTCCTTTCGGCACGGCCCAGCTTTTCAGGACATCGCCGATTTGCAGCCAGAAGTCGTAGTGCAGATGCGAGGCAGCGTGTTTTTGCACGACGTACAAAAATCGGCCGCCCCGCGGCTTCTTTTTGCCGACCGGCTCGGGCGTCTTGCGAAAATCGCGCTTGCGGCGGTATTCGACAAGCGTCATGGCAAACCCTATTTCGAGCTGATCGAAGAACCTTCCGCGGAGAGGGGGACAGTCCCCGACGCTTCTCGTGCCGCGGCGCCGGCTGACGATCAACTCGCGCGTCGCCGCGAGGAGGATCGCCGGGTGGATTTGGCGCGTCGCGGACAGCGGGCCGCATGATGAACCGGCTGCCGCGTCTTGGCCACGCTGCGCCGCAGCGCATCCATGAGGTTAATCACCGGCGACTCGTCCGCTGCTTCGGGGGTGGCGATCTGTTTTTCCCCGCGTTTGCTTTCAATCAATTCCTTCAAGCGGCCGGCGTACGCGTCCTCGTACTTCGCGAGGTCAAACCTCTGCGCGGTCGCGACGTCGATCAACTTGCTCGCCAGCCGCAATTCCTCTTTAGTCACGGTCGGTAAGTGCAATTCGGCGGTGATCGCGGCTTGCTCGCGGAATTCACTTTGAAAGTGCAGCATCTCCATCGCCAGCAGTCCGTCCGCGGCACGAATCAGCACTAGCCGTTCGCGCCCCCAGAGATGTGCCAAGCCGATGCCAAAACAATTATTCGCGGCAAGCGCCCGCAAAAGAACCGCGTAGGGCTTGTTTCCGATCGAGCCGTCCGGGACGAGATAATATGTCCGCCCTTCGAACTGCATCGGATCGATCTGGTCGGGCCGTGTGAAAGTGTCGATATCGATCGCTTTGTCCGATTTCTCGCGCAGCTCGTGCAGCTCTTCCTTCTCGATAATGACAAACTTGCCTTTTTCCTCTTCGTAGCCCATGACGATCTCGTCGTTGCCGACTTCGCCGTGGATTGGGCAGACCTTTTGATAACGGATCGGCGAGCGGCAGGCCGCATGCAATTGCCGCAGGTGGACGCGCCCCTCGCCGTCGGCGGTGACGGCGTTGATCGCCTGAACGGGAACGGTCACCAAACTCAGCCGCAGATGACCCTGCCAACTGGAGCGCAGCGCCATGGTGGATCTCCTTCGTGAAGCATCCTCGCCCCGACGACTTCATTGCGCTGGCAGCGCAACGGTCAGCGGAGAAGGCAGAAAGTCAGACGCGTAATACCAAACTGGGCGTCTGCCTAATGCTAGCAAAGGATGTGCCATCTGCTGGCAACTGGCCTATTGCGAGAGGGTTCCGCCCGGTTGGCGGGCGATCGGATCGGGGCGGCCGTCGCCGGGGATCAGCAATTCGGTGCCGGGCTTCAGATAGTCGAAATCGCTACCGAGCGCCTCGCGATTGAGTTGATAGATTTCGCCCCAGCGTGACGGCTTGCCGAGCTGGTGGCGGGCGATTTCGAATAGCGTGTCCCCTTCTTCGACCACATAGACGCGCGTTCCGGGGCGCATTCGCGCGCTGGCCGGCATCGTGCGCTGCGGCGCCGCAGCATGGCCTGGCTTCGGGCAGAGATCGGGATAATTCTTTTGCAGCACGGCCGGATCAGGGACGGACAAAACCTCGCCGACCTGCAGCCGCTCGGCATTCGGGTGCTTGGGGCGATTCTGCTCGAAGATCGCTTTGAAGTATCCGCCGGTGCCGTAGACCCTTTCCGAGATCGTCCAGTAGTTGTCGTTTGGCTGAACGACATATTGGCCGGGCTTGGCGGAAGCCGTATCCGCGACGGGGGACTGTGGCGCATCGTTGGCGACGAACGGGCGCGGGGGCGTTAGCTCGGCGGCGGTGCCCGGCTCGAGCCGGTTGTTCCTATCGAAGGCGCCGCCGTCGCGCAGCGGAACCGCAGGGGCCGCCGCCCCGGAATCCGCTTGGCTAAAACGACTCTGGCTCGGAAAGCGGTTGCCGGAGTCCGTTGCGGCAGCGGGCTGAGAATCCGCGTCCCCGGGATGCCGCAATGGATTGCGTGAGTCGGCTGCCGAATCGTTCATGCCGGGCGATTTCAGTCCAGGGTTTTCCACCGGTGTCAGCGCGTTGGGAAATTCATGTGGTCGATCGGAGACCGATCGTTCAGCGCCGGGCGATCCAGTGGCGCTAACATCCATCGACCGTCGCGGAAATGGATCGGCCGGCGGGCTCGCGTCGGCGGTGCGGCGATTGAAGGGATTGGATGGCGGCGCAACATCGGCGGAGTGTCGCGGGAATGGATCGACGACAGGGGCGGCATCGGCGGAGCGTCGCGGGAATGAATCCGCGGCGGCCGGCTTGTCTCCGGCGAGCGATTTGTCGTCCGCGGCACGTTGGTCTGCCGCGGCTCGGTCGTTCGCCGATTTCGCGAAGATCGACCGCGGTTCGGCCCCCGCCCCTTGATCGGCTGAGGCCGCCGCAATCGGTGCGCTATCGCTGGCTTGCATCGCGCCGCCCAAGGCCTGACGGTCGCGATGCGTACCGTCGGGGCTGTGCAGTCGGGACTCGTCAGGTCGAGTTGCGCCGGCGGACGTATTTTCATCGCGCGGGAAAAGCGATCCGGTATGCGCATCGGGCGATGCGGCAGCCTCACGAGCCGTCGTCGCGAATGGGTTCTTGGAAGTGGCTGCCGGTTCGGCCCGTTTGGCATCGGATGCCTCCGGGCTTCGGTCTGAGCGGATCGTCCAGGCCGATCGCTTCGATTCGGCGGCGGCAATTTCGGCGGGGCGATCGGAATCCGTCGCCGCAATCACCGTCGGCTTTTCCGACGCGGTCCGCGAAGTATTGGTCGCCGCAGCCGAATCGGCCGGAGATGATCCCTCCGTCGCCGCCGCGATGGCGGGGTCGCCGGGGTGCATCAACCGCTTGACGAGCACGTAGCCGAAGGCCACCAGCAGCACGCCGATGACGGCCAGCCCAATTTTGACTTCCTTGCCGATTTTTTGCATAGCAGCCTCCTCCTTGAGGCGAAACCAGAGGCCGGAGGCCGGGGGGCCAGCGGCCAGGACTTGTCACTTGCCACTTGCCACTATCTTCTCGGCCACGCGCATCTTTGCGCTGCGGCTGCGCGGGTTGCGGGCCATTTCCGCTTCCGTCGGCCGGATCGGTTTGCGAGTCAGCACGCGGTAGCGCGGATCGTCGCGAAACGCTTGCTTGACCCGGCGGTCCTCCAATGAGTGAAAGCTAATGATCGCCAGTCGTCCCCCAGGCTCTAGACAATCCGGCAACCGCCGCAAAGCAATCTCCAGCGAATTCAGTTCATCGTTCACGGCGATTCGCAGGGCTTGGAAGGTTCGCGTGGCCGGATCGATTCGCTCCCGCTGGCCGCGTGGGACCGATGGCACGGCGCGGCGGATCAGATCGGCCAATTCTCCCGAGGTGCGGATCGGATGCTCGCGGCGTTGCTCGACAATCGCCTGCGCGATTCGCCGGCTGAATCGTTCCTCGCCAAACTGAAAAATGATTTCCGCCAAATGTCCCGCGCTCAAGCGATTCACCAGCCGCGAGGCCGGTTCTCCCTCCGTCGGATCGAACCGCAGATCGAGTGGGCCATCGGCATTGAAGCTGAATCCGCGCTCCCGATCGGCGAGTTGGTCGCTCGACAGGCCAAGGTCGAGGATGATCCCATCGACGGCGGCCATTTCAATTTCCTGCAACACTTCCGGCAATTCACAAAAATTGCTCTGCGCCAGCTTGATCGGCAATCCGGCTAAATCCTTGGCTGCCCGCTCAATGGCCGCGGGGTCCCGGTCGAGGGCAATGACCAATCCCGCGCCGCCAATGCGCTCGACCAGTGCCCGAGTATGTCCTCCACCCCCCAGAGTGCCATCGACAATCACGTGCCCCGGCTGAGGCGCGAGCCAATGGATCACCTCTTCCAGCAAGACGGACTGATGCTGGGAAGCCGTCACAAATGGCCGCCGCGATCCGGTTGGGCGAGCGCCTCGTTCGGCACGAGCGCTCGCGGGGGAGTATGTACCCGATTTTGGCCCCGTCAGGCAAGAAGAGTTTTAGACAAACTCGTCGCTTGCCACGACCTCCCGACTCTTCGCCTCTGGCCCCAATCCATTGGCCGCAAGCATTTCGGCTTCCGCGGCGGTCAGCAGGAGACGGCGGATGGCGGTGGCGCGGCCCGTGGATGGATCCACGTCAACAATGCTTCCCGACAGACGCACATCGCCCGTGGCGACCTCAAAATGGGTGGGATTGAAGGTGAGCGTGGTTTCCAGCACCCGATCGACCCGCCGGCCGAGGATGCTATCGTAGGGACCAGTCATGCCCACGTCGCATTGAAAGGCCGTCCCGCCCGGCAAGACCTGCTCGTCGGCCGTGGGAACGTGGGTGTGCGTTCCCAGGACGGCGCTCACTCGGCCATCCAGATAGCGGCCGAGCAATTGCTTGTCGCTCGTGGCCTCGGCATGAAAATCGACGACTTGCACGCGCACGTCGGCCTCCAGCGCGGCGAGCACCCGATCGGCCGCCTTGAACGGGCAATCGACCGGCCGCATGAAGACTCGACCCAGCAGGCTGATCACGGCGACGCGCTCGCCGCTCCGCGCGGCGACGACGGCCAACTCGCGCCCCGGCGCCTCCGGGGGAAAATTCGCCGGTTTGACGATGTTCGGCTTGCTGCGAAGGATCGATTCGATTTCGGCGCGGCGATAGATATGGTCGCCGAGCGTGATTGCATCGACGCCGGCCGCGACCAGCTCGTGATAGATGGCCGGCGTGATGCCGGAGCCGCCGGCGGCGTTTTCGGCGTTCGCCACCACGAGATCGAGGCCCTCGCGAGCGATCAGGCCCCGCAGCGCGCGAACGATGATTTGCCGCCCCGGCTTGCCGACGATATCGCCAATCAGGAGAATCCGCACCGCTGTCGCTCCAGTACCATTTTTTTTGCCGGCGAGCGAGACGAGCGCGCCCATCCCGCCGCAAGCGGCGGGGCTAAATTCCGACTTCCGACTTCCGACCTCTGGCCTCCGACTATCTCGCCATTTCCGTCACTCGCGTCTCTCGAAGCACGGTCACCTTGATCTCACCCGGATAGGTCAACTGCTGCTCGAAGGCTTGGGCAATGTCGCGGCAAATCTTGGCCGCCGAGTTGTCGGTCGTGTCGCGGGCGCTGGCGATCACGCGCAGCTCGCGACCCGCCTGAATCGCGTAAGCTTGCTCGACTCCGGGGAAGCCGCGAGCGATCGATTCGAGTTCCTCCATCCGCTTGATGTAGCGCTCGAGCGTCTCGCGGCGCGCGCCGGGGCGCGATGCACTGCAGGCGTCGGCGGCGGCGACCAGCACCGTATAGGGATGATCGACGCGAATGTCGTCGTGGTGGCCGAGCGCGGCGTGGACGACCTCCGGACCCTCGCCGTAACGCTTCAATAGTTCAGCCCCGATCTTGGGATGCCCACCCTCAGCCTCGTGATCGGCGGCCTTGCCGATATCGTGCAACAGGCCGCAGCGGCGGGCGAGCGTTCCATCCAGGCCGATTTCTTCGGCCAGCATCCCGGCCAAATAGGCCACCTCGATCGAATGCCTGAGCACGTTCTGGCTATAGCTAGTTCGAAATCGCAGCCGGCCCAAGAGATGAATGATCTTCGGGTGCAGCCGCGGCACGTCGGTCTCCTGCACCGCTTCTTCGCCGTATTTCTGGATATGTTGCTCCATCTCCCCTTGCGTTTGCCCGACGACTTCCTCGATCCGCGTGGGATGAATCCGGCCGTCGGCGATCAGCTTGTTCAGCGCCATGCGGGCCACTTCGCGGCGGACCGGGTCGAAGCCGCTGACGATCACGACGCCCGGCGTGTCGTCGATGATCACGTCCACTCCAGTCGCCTTCTCGAAGGCCCGGATGTTGCGCCCCTCGCGGCCGATGATCCGGCCCTTCATTTCGTCGCTGGGGATATCGACGGTGCTGGTGGTCGTCTCGGCGGTGTGGGCCGCGGCATAACGATGGATCGACGTGAGCAGGATTTCGCGGGTTTTTGTTTCGACGATCTCGGCCAGGCGCCGCTCGGCCTTGACGATTAGCGCGCCCTGCTCGTTTTGCAACTCTTGGTCGAGCATTTCGAGCAGCCGCGTCGTGGCGTCGTCGCGGCTTAGCCCGCTTAGCTGATGGAGCGTTTGCCGCTGGAGGTCGAGCAGCTTGGTGAGTTCCTCGTTGCGTCGATTGATGTCTTCGATCCGCTCGGCCAGCTTGCGCTGGTTGCTTTCGACCATTCGCTCCTGCTTGCGGACGCCTTCCGACTGCTGCTCGACGGCGTCTTGGCGCTTGTCGAGCAATCGCTCGCGCTCGTGCAGCTCCTGACGGAGCTGCCCCAATTCATGCTCGTCGGCGGCCTTCTGTTGAATGGCCGCCTCCTTCATGACCAACTCGGCTTCCCGCTTATAGTTAGCCGCTTCGCGCTCGGCCTTTTCCATAATCGTGCGGGCCTCGGTCTCGGCGTCGCGGCGACGCAGACGGTCGAGCATTTTAACCAGCACAAACGTCAACATCGCGGCCACCAGGGCCGAAACGATGATGGTCAGAATCTGTCCCGAATCCACGGCATCATTCCTCTCTTCAGGCGGAAATGGATACGGGCATCTCGTCCGGGCCGCGCAAGCCGCGCGCGACGACCGCCTAAACGACTAGACCGTCGCGGGCCAACCGGGGCCGGGCAACGAAGAGAAAAGACGCGCCAGATTAAGTCCCGCTCACGGGACGGCGCTTGCCGGCCTCGGCCGCTAAACATCGATAGAACCAACCCGCTCCCGCCAGCCGCTCGACAAGACGAACGGCCGCGCAACTCATCAATCTCGGCGCAGGGCGCCGCGCCGCGGAGCGCGCTTGCCGCGCCAGCGATCACCCAACGCCAAACTGGCGCGCGATCCCGAAGGAGGCCGCGCGCCCGATCTGCAAACAGGAGCAACTTGCATCCAACCAAGGCGAAGCGGTGCCAAGCTCAGAACGAGCCGCCAACTGCCGCGGGATGGCTCCCGCCGCGTTTGCCGCACGCACGTCACACGGGCAGCGCTGCCGGGCGCGAAGCCCAACAGAATACGCCAGATGAAAATCAGCAGATTCATCATCTTACGGCCGCCCGCTCGGTCGGGGTTGAACTACCAAATACGAATTCGGTCGAAAATCGCCGGGTTGCGCCTCGGCACGCTCATCGCGTTCGTCGCCGAAGACACCCGAAACACTGGTAACATTCACTCGCCGGTCGAACCGCGCCCTTCCCATGAAAAGCGAGCCGGTTCGGCGCACACCCAATGGTAACAGAGTCTTGGCAATCTGCAAACCGTTTTCTGTCGTCCCTCCCGATTGGGGGGCTGGCGCTAGTCGTGGCTGGTTTGGGTAGGCCGTTTGGATAGGATTTACTCTCATGCCCCGCCCAGCGCTCGAAACTCGCCTTGCCGCCTCGTGGCCGCCCGATGCTTGGCAGGACCTGACGGTTCTGGCAGCAGTTTCGGGTGGTGCGGATAGTGTTGGGCTCGTCGGGGCGCTGGCGGCTTTGAAGACGGCAGGGACCGGCCGGCTCGCCGTGGCCCATTTCAACCACCGGCTGCGGCCGGCCGCAGCGGACGAGGCCCGATTCGTCGCCAGTTTGGCAGCGCGGCTGGAATTGGCTTGCGAACTGGGCGAAGGGAGCGTCGCCGAAGCCGCCGCTTCCCAAGGGGACGGATTGGAGGCGGCCGCCCGATCGCAGCGCTACGCCTTCTTGCAAGCTACCGCCGAGCGGATCGGCGCACGCTACGTGGTTACGGCTCACACGGCCGACGACCAGGCTGAAACGATTCTGCACCGCATCCTGCGCGGCACCGGAGTCGCCGGCATGGCCGGGATGCGCCGAGCGCGGCCGCTCGGCGCGGCGGTCACGCTGATCCGGCCGTTGCTCGATATCCGCCGCGCGGAGATTCGCGATTATTTGGCCGAACTGGGGCAACCGTTTCATGAGGACGTGACCAACGGGAATCCCGCATTCACCCGCAATCGCATTCGCCACGATCTACTGCCCCGCCTGGCGGAGTACAACCCGGACGTGATCGGCGCACTTCTGCGGTTGGCCGAGACGGCTCGCGAGGCGCAGCGGATCGTCGACGCGGAAGTCGAAGAACTACTCGATGCCGCCCTGTTACCCCCGGCCTCGCCCGAGCAAGTCGTCATCAATTGCGGCGCATTGACGCGAACGAATCGCCATTTGGTGCGCGAGCTGTTCGTTGCGATCTGGCGCGACCGCGGCTGGCCGCAGCAAGCGATGGGCTTCGCCGAATGGGACGCACTGGCGGAAATGGCGCTCCACCCCTCGCGGCAGGCGCCGCAGCGCATCTTGCCAGGCCGAATCGCCGCGCAAAAAACAGGCGAGCGGCTTTCGCTCGCTCGCCTGTCGTGATTTCGACGATTCAGATTTGCCGAAGGTCCGCGCGCAGCATCGCTACGCCTCCATTGGCCCGGCAATTCCTCCGGTGATTTCATCGCCAACGTGCAACGCTTTGTAACCGCCGATGCTCTGGAAGTAAAGAAACATCAGAAGATAAATGCCAGCCATTGTTGCGGGGATTATCGAATCGACACGCAGCGTCTGGCGATTGGCATCAACATAGGCATCGACGACTGCGGTTTGATCGGGTGTGCGTTTGGTTGGCTCAACGGCGCGAGCCGCCTCGAGCTTCTGGCCATCGATGCCGTAGACCTCCTCGAACACAAGCCATTTGCTAGGCTCTTTGGCCTTGAATTCGGAATAAATCGCCTGATTTGCCTTGCTCAGATTCTCACCGGCAAAGCGGTCCTTCGCATATCCCAAGCCTGGCGAGCCGACCAAGCCAGCGGACATCATTCCCAATCCTCCCATGATGGAAATTGCAATTGCACCGCAGCGTGGAAATTGATCCGAGGCCACGGCCAACATCGTGGGCCAAAAAAACGTCTTTCCCACGGCATACACGGTCAAGGCCGCGAGGGCGCCAATAAAGGTCGTCACATGGCTCACTAGGTTCAATCCGACGCACGCCAGGATCGCACAGACGAAGAGAATCCCGACCGGTTTGAGCCCCAGCTTGTGTTCGATGAAATGGCCGCAGAATCGCAGCCCAAACATCAGCGCTGACGTGTAAATGAACAGCTTCGTGCCGTCTCCCTTGGTGAGAATCGCGTCCTCAATATTTTGAATCCAGCCGTCCGTTCCCAGCTCGACGGCACCCACCAGCGCGTGCGTGATGAACAACACACACAACAGCGGCGCGCCGATCGTCCACCGACTCGCTCCGGCGAACGACAACATCACGGCGCCGCCACATATTGCCGAGACGTAGAACCAAGTCTGTCCGGCAAAGAAACCGCCGCCGACAAACCCATTCAGCAATGGACCAAGGCCGTCCTTGACAAACAGAAACACAAACAGGCCGATCACGGCGGCGCCGAGGATGCCCACGTCGCGGAGCATCTGGCCAAGACTAAGTCCCTTCGCAGACGCCTCCGACTTGGGGAAATGTTGACCGAGAAACATCGCTCCATAGAGCACTGCCGGGATAAGAAAGCACCCCAACTGCACTTTCCAATTGAGGTCGGCGAGGCCCGTGTGAATGAACCCGCCCAATACTAAACCGGCCGGCCACGAAGCGTGCAATATGTTGAGATAGTGCGTGCGGTTATTCGGGAACAACGTGGCCACCAATGGATTGGCCACTCCCTCCAATGTTCCATTGGCGACCGCGAACAGGAACGTGCCGGTCCAAAGAAAAACAAAGGCGGTCTTGGGCGCCATGCCATCCGTGGCGCCGAACGTAACCAAGGCCGACACAACGTGAAGGAGAAAAGCCACGGCCACCAGTTTTCCGTAGCCGATTCTATCGACGATCATCCCACCAATGATGATGCCAAAACAGAATCCGGTGAAGCCGGCGCCGTTAATCAGTCCGACCTCGAGCTGCGTAAAATTGAAGGCCTTGACCCAGTCGTCAAAAATCCCGCCGCGAATCGCGAAGCCCACACCGGCAGCAAGAATCGCCATGAAGCCGGCAATTAACAGGCGCATCGCGTTGGGTGCAATCGCACCTGAGTTCTGCCCGAGACCTGGATTCAGACTGCTCGCGCTCATGAATGGGCTCCGCCTGATTGAGAAAGTTGGTGGGAAGGATGAGAATGAGTTGACGTAACGCGGAAAGATTGACGCTCCGCAAGAGGACGGAATCGTCCCCCGATTGCCTGTGAAATCAGCCTGAATGGCGGTTGACGGCGCGATCCGGATTTACGCTGGTTCTGAGTATACAAGCCGCCGCAAAGATGTAAACCAAGGAAAACGGGCGAATTCGGGCGGTTTCCCGGAGTCGCGATGCGCTAGGCAGCATGTCGGAAAAAGGCGACCCATTGTGCCCTTGTTGTAACGTTGCCAAGAGTTGCCGAAAGCTAAGCGTCAACGCCAAAAGGACCGCATTTAGTTCGCTTCGTTCGCTTCTGCCGCGGCCGAACCCGCCTTGACCCGGCAACCGTAACCCGACTACCATACCCCCCTATTTTGCCGGATTATCGGCTCGGTGATCCATGCGCCGCTGGCGGCCGAACCTTGTGCTGCTGTTGATTCTGGCCGCGGCGCTCGCGCTGCGATTGGCGGCCGGCGCGTGGTGGCAGGGCCGGTTGCCGCCGGGCGAGAAGTTCGGGTTTGGGGATAGCGAGAGCTACTGGGCGCTGGGGCGGGCGATCGCCGATGGGAAACCATACCGATACGGCGATGCCGATGTGTTTCGCACGCCCGGTTATCCGCTGCTGCTGGCGCCGCTGTTTTGGATTTGCGGAGACGAGCCGCCGGCGGGCTTGGCATTCGCTGCGAGCGCGGTGTTAAGCACCGTCGCCGTGGGAGGTGTTTATTGGCTGGCGCGAAACCTATTCGACCGGCGGGCCGCACTCATCGCCGCGGGGTTGGCGGCAATCTATCCAGGCGCAATTGCCCAAGGCGCGCTCGTGCTCAGCGAAGCGCCGTTTACGCCGCTGATGCTCGCCCAGCTTGCGCTGTGGGGGACGGCCTGGCGCAGCGAGTCTCGAAAGCGAGCGATCGGCTTGGCGCTGGCGGCCGGGGTCGTGGCGGGGTTGGCCACACTCACGCGCCCGAGCTGGCTGCTTTTTACGCCGCTAGCACTCGCGGTTGCGATGACCTCGAAACAGCAAAAGCGGCATTTGATCTTGGGCGCGGCGATGCTCGCCGCCTTGGCTGCAACGATGACGCCCTGGTGGATTCGCAACTATCGCATCACGGGACACTTCGTGCCGACAACGCTGCAAGTCGGCGCCAGCCTCTACGACGGGTTGAATCCCCGCGCCGACGGCAGCAGCGACATGGCGTTTGTCGAGCAATTCACACAGCAGCAGCGAAAGTCCGAAGCTGCCGCCGGCGGCGCGCCGCGGAACGATTCGTTCGAATACCGCCTCGATCGACAAATGCTGGAATCAGCGGTCGGCTTTGCGGACCGGGATCCAAGCCGGGCGCTGGAACTAGCGGGCATCAAGTTCGTCCGCACCTGGAACATCTGGCCGAACGAACCGGGTTTGCGGGCCTGGCCGCTGCGCCTGGCCGTCGCGGCGACCTACCTGCCGCTCCTGCTCTTGGGCCTGTGGGGCGCCGTGAGGTTCTCGAAGCGCGGCTGGCCTTACGTCCTGTGTTGGCTTCCCGCTCCCTATTTCGCGCTACTGCACATGATCTTCGTCGGCTCGATCCGCTACCGCGAACCAGCGATGATCGCGATGATCGTGCTGGCGGCTGGTGTTTTGAGCGAGCTGATGGCGGCGCGCCAGCCGCTTGCAGCGACGCGCTCCCCTGCGGGTCGCGGCTAATCGTCGCCAACACTTTGTCTTTTGCGCTCGGTACCTTGTTCTTCCTTCCCTCGCCCCTCGCCCCTCGCCCCTCTTCCCTTTGAAAGACCTGATCAATACCTGCTGGTTCGTATTCAAATGGGGGCTGCTCGCTGCGCTGTTGGCCGCAGTCGGGCTGGCGCTCTATTTCTACAGCCGCGTAAACGACGAAATCCGCCAACAGGTGCTGGCCAAATGGCAAGCGCATTATCCGAATCTGATTGTCAGCCTGCGCTCGGCCCAACTTGGTCCGGAGGGGATCGAAATCCGCGGGCTGACTCTGCTCGACCCGAGGGCCACCGGTCCGCAAGCAGAATTAGCCTATCTCGACGAGATCATGTTGTACTGCCAAACGAGCCTCCCCGAGCTGCTGCAAGGGGAGCCGAAATTCACTCGGGCGGTCGTCCGCCGGCCGATGGTGCGTGCCACGCGGCGGCAAGACGGAAGCTGGAGCGCCGCGCTGCTGCTGCCGCTGCCCAAGTTCTCGAAGTATCCGATTGCGATCGCGGTCGAGAACGGCACGCTCGAGTTCTTCAACCCGCTCAAGAACCCCATCAGCACCTTCACGCTCCGCGACATCAATCTGCAGACCAAGCCGGTCCCCTCAACCGATCCGGGCGGCGAGCCGAGCATCGAGGTCAGCGGGAATCTGGCCGGCGACCATTTCCAGAACGTCGAAGTCGCGGGAATGTTCAACCCCGGATTCAAAGGATTCGACATTCACGGCTTGCTCACCGGGCTGGATGTCTCGCCGGAGCTGCGCGATGCTTTGCCCAGCGACCTGGCCGAACGAACGGCCCTGCTCGCGCCGCTTCACGGACAGGCCCGAATCGGCTTCCACGTGCGCGACAATCCGGCTGGGCCAAACCCCCTGCTGTTTGACGCGCAAGGCGAACTTAGCGGCGGACGATTCGATCATCCGCGGCTCCCCAATCCACTCACCGACCTGACCGTCAGTTTCCGCGCCGACAATCGGGGGATCGTCATCGACAAGCTGACCGCCAGCAATGGCCCGGCCACTCTGTGGCTGAAGGGCACAATGGATGGCTTTTCGCCCGGCGCCCCGCTCAGCGTGTCGGCCCATACTGAGAATTTGCTTCTCGGCCGGCAGTGGGAACGGATTCTGCCGGAGCCGTTGTTGACAACTTGGCGCAAGTTCCTGCCAGCCGGCGAAGTGGATGCTGATTTGAACTTGGACTTCGACGGCCATTCCTGGCGGCCCGATCTGGCGATTCGCTGCCGGAATGTTTCGCTTACGTATTACCGGTTTCCGTACCGCCTCGATCGAACCTCGGGGCTGATGACGCTCAAAGACAATCACATGTCGCTGAAGCTGATCGGCTACGCCGCCAGCCAGCGGATCGACGTCGCAGGCAAATTCGATAATCCGGGGGACCATTTCACGGGCGAAGTCGAAATCCAGGGAAAGAATCTCCCCTTCGATCAGAATCTATTTGCCGCGCTGCCGGAGAAACAGAGCGAGGTTCTGACTTCGCTCCATCCCGGCGGCACGTTCGATTTCTATCTTCGCAATGGCCGCACCGATCCGGCGGCCCCGATGTCGCCGTATCTCGCCGTGACGCTCAATCATGGCAGCGTGCAATACGACAGGTTCCCGTACCCGATCAGCAACATCCGCGGGACGCTGGTGATGAGCGACAAGCAGTGGACGTTCCGAGACTTGGCGGGCACGAACGGCCCCGGCCATATCACCTGCGACGGGTTTCTCAATCCGGTTGGCAACGATCCCGGCGCCAACGGCTGGGAGCTGCAATTGAACTTCGGCGCGCAGAATGTGCCGCTGCAAGATGACTTGTGCGAAGCGCTCAACGCGCAATCTCAGCGGGCTTGGAAGCAGCTCAATCCGCACGGGGCGATTAATCTGAAGGCGGAGCTGCACTATCTAACGGCCAGCAAGACGCCGGAAATCCAATTCCGCGCGGAGCCGGTCGACGAAACCACTTCGATCGAGCCGGTCATGTTTCCCTACAAGCTGGAAAGGCTGAAAGGCGCGCTCGTCTATCACGAGGGGCGGATCGACATCGAAGGAATCCGCGCCGTTCACGCCGGGCGGCCGGTCGAAACCAGCGGCTATTGTGAATTCGATCGCCAGGGGAACTGGCATTTGCGATTCGATCGCCTTTCGGTCGACCATCTGCGAGCCGATCGCGACTTGATCGAGGCTCTCTCCGGCCGGCTGAAAAAGTGCGTCGTTGCGCTGAACCCCACGGGCTCGATCAACATCAATAACGGGATGCTGGAGTTCTTCGGCTCTGCCACGCCGGGCAGCCCGACCCGCGCCGGCTGGAACTTGCCGTTTAACATCATTCAAGGAATTGTCGGCAATGGAATCCGGATCGAGAATATCAACGGCAATGTCCGCTTGATCGGCGAATGCGACGGACAGCAGGCCCATTCGCACGGTTTCGTGGACATCGATTCGCTGACTTTCAAAGACTTTCAATTCACGAAAGTGCAGGGACCCTTTTGGGTCGACGAAAAGCGAGTGGTCTTCGGCTCCGCGGCGGAGCAATCGCAGCCCGGCCAGCCTCCGCACCGCATGACGGCCCAACTTTATGGCGGATTCGTGCAGACCGACTGCGCGATTGCCCTGGGCGACACGCCCCGGTATTCGCTGCAAGCTGTGTTGACCGACGCCGACTTGAAGCGATTCGCGCACGAAACCGTTCCCGGCAAGCAAAGGCTCGACGGCCGGGTGATGGCCAGCATCGATCTCGGCGGTGACACGAACGGCATGCATTCGCTATCTGGACGCGGAGAGGTGCGGCTCACGCAGGCCGACATTTACCAGTTGCCGTTCATGGTGTCGCTGCTCAAGCTGCTCAGCGTCAAGCCTCCCGATTCCACCGCCTTCACCAAGAGCACGATCGACTACCGGATCGAAGGGGACCACGTCTATTTCAATAAGATCGCTTTCATTGGCGATGCGATCAGCTTGGAGGGGAGCGGCGAGATGAATTTCGACACGGCAATCAATTTGACCTTCCACTCGCAAGTCGGCCGCAGCGATTGGGAGCTGCCGGTGTTCAAAGCCGTGATGGGCGCGGCCAGCCGCCAGATCTTGCTGATCCATGTGGCGGGCACCTTGGCCGATCCGAGGATGACGCGCGAAGTGCTCCCGGGGGTCAGCAAGGCCTTGCAGCAAGTGCAAGACAACATGCAATCGGGCTCGCAACCGCCGATCTATCCGCAGGCCCGCGCCATGGCGCCGGCGCGGTAGAGGAAGGAGGCAGTCGGGAGAAGGCAGGCGGCACTCGGCAGGCGGCAGGGCAATGCTTGCGGTTTAGCCTACGTGAAAAGAAGCCGCCAGCGGCGTCGCCGTTTGCGACGTAGAATTAACCGGATGGGAACGGTTGCGCGAACGAGGCGGTGAAGGTGACGATATGAGCGTCGGACCGATGGGTTTCTTTGGCAGCATCGCGGCCACTCCGCTTTCGCAGTCGCAGGGGAGCGATGTCGATCGGGCGGCTCAAGAATCGTCCGCGCAAAGCGGCCAAGCCGCCAACGCGACCAAGGCCGAAAACGCGGCCGGGATCGGCGCGACCGACGGCGAGGAACACGCTGCCGCCGAGCGAGACGCCGACGGCCGGCGAATCTGGGAAAAGTCTCCCGGCAAAAAGAAACCGGCCGCGGCAGGCGCCGAAACGCCTCCCGCCGAACCTCCGCCGCTCAGCAAAGACGCCACCGGCGCCAGCGGCAATCAGCTCGATCTAACGGGCTGACAACGAACTTCTGCCCCTGTACGCGAGCGGGTTTGCCGCGCCCGGCGAATTGCCGTAGAATCCCCTGTCCGAAAATCGCAATTTCGCGGAACTTGTCGCCATGCGGTTCACCAAGATGCACGGGGCGGGCAACGACTATGTTTATGTCGATTGCTTTGCCCAACCAATCCCCGCCGACCCGCCGGAGCTGGCCCGCAAAATCGCCGATCGGCATTTCGGCGTCGGCGGAGACGGACTGATCTTGATTTGCCGGTCGAATATCGCCGACGCCCGGATGCGGATGTTCAATGCCGACGGGTCGGAAGCGGAGATGTGCGGCAATGGCGTGCGCTGCGTGGCCAAGTACGTCTACGATCACGGGCTGGCTCGCAAGCCGACGCTGAAGATTGAAACGGGCCGCGGTGTGCTTGCGCTCGATCTCGAAGTCGTCGACGGTCGCGCCGAGCGGGTCCGAGTCGATATGGGAGAGCCGATCTTGGATATGGCTCGAATCCCGGTTGATTTGCCGCGCGAGATCGGGTCAAAACAGCTAGTGGATTTTCCCTTGGATAAGTACATTCCGCTACGCTTGGACCGCGAATGGTCGGAGGTGGACTGTCGGCTCGATCCGCGAATGACTGCTGTTTCAATGGGCAATCCACATTTGGTGATCTATTGCGGACAAGTAGCCGGAGTGCCGTTGGAGACTTTGGGACGGTTCCTCGAGACTCAGCCGATCTTTCCCAAGCGGATCAATGTGCATTTCGTCCAGATCCAATCGCGCGACGAGGTGACGATGCGCACGTGGGAGCGCGGCAGCGGCATCACTCTCGCTTGCGGCACGGGGGCCAGCGCCGTCTGCGTGGCCGGTGTGCTCACCGAACGGACGGCTCGCAAAATACTCGCGCACCTGCCGGGGGGCGATCTGCAATTGGAATGGAACGCCACCGATAACCATGTGTACATGACCGGGCCGGCCGTCGAAGTTTTTTCCGGCGACTGGTAGCACGAAATCATCAACTCGGAATGGAAGCCGACCAAGTGAAAATCACCAATCCCTTTGCGACCAATGTGGTGGGGCTGCTGGCCACCACCGCCATCCGCGGATGGATGAGCACGCTCGAATACAAATTTGCCGCCTACGAGCCAAACACCGATCCACTCGAAACGGCCTTCCACGGTCAAAAGATCTACATCTTTTGGCACGAATACATCCTTTGCCCGCTTTATCTTCGCGGACATTGCAATGTGGCGATGCTGTTAAGTCAGCATCGCGACGCGGGGTATTTGGCCCGCATCGCGTACCACATGGGATACAAGTGTGTGCGGGGTTCTTCGTATCGAGGCGGGGCCACGGCGTTGCGCGAGCTGCTGCGCAAGAGTCGCGGAATGAATCTGACAATTACGCCGGATGGTCCCCGTGGGCCGCGCCGTAGGCTGGCGCCCGGACCGATCTATCTGGCCTCGAAGCTGGGGATGCCCTTGGTCGCGGCCGGGATGGGTTACGACCGCCCCTGGCGGATGCGCACCTGGGACCGCTTCGCCCTCCCCCGACCCGGCTCGCGAGCGCGTTTGGTCACTGGTCCGGCAATTACGATTCCGCCGGACCTGGATCGCGACTCGATCGAGCGCTATCGCGGCGGTGTGGAGCGGCTCCTGAACCGCCTTACCAGCGAAGCGGAGGCCTGGGCCGAAGCCGGTACGGCCAAGCGTGAAGAGGCGCCGGTCCGCCGCGAACCTGCGCGGCGCCGTTCCGAATCGTCCGCTCGGTCGCTGGAATTTCCCGAACCGATCCCACGCCCGCGGATCGCACTGCCGCCGGCTGCATGAAACCTCGGCCGCTCCGCACCAGTTCGCGCGGTTAAATCCTTGCAGCAAGGGTCGCGAGCCGTTAATCTGGTCGATTGAGGCGAGTCGCCAAGCGGCCATTCACGGGCCGGGCTCGGTCCGTCTCGCGGTTTTCTCATGAGTTTGCCATGTCGTCGAGTTTACGAGCCGCCGCCAAACTCTGCCGCGTTTCCGTTGGTCTATGTGCTTGCTTTCTGGCCGGGTCATCGGCCGGTTGCGGCTCAGGCGAACCGTTTTCTTACGTGAAAGTGTATGGCAAGGTGAGCTACGACGACGGCACGCCGATCAAGGCGCCCGAAGAAATCAAGGTGAAGTTTATTTCAGAGAACGCGCCGGCCGTCGATGAAAAGACCCACGCTCGCATGGCGGGCGCGTTGCTCAACCCCGACGGTCGATTCGACACGGTCACAACCCATACCTTCGGCGACGGCATCCTGCCGGGTAAGCACAAGGTGTTGGTGTTCGTTGTGGACGACCGGAATCAGCCGATCGAGGGATTCGTTCCACCCGAATATGGCGACCCGGCTAAGACCCCAATCGAAGTCGATACGGCGAAATTGCCGTGGGAGATCAAGGTCAAGAAGCCTGCGGGCGGTGCGTCGAGATCAGCGGGTTCCCGTTAGATGGCCAACTTACCGCGTCGCGCCTCGGTCATGCCAAATGCGCCCAATAATCAAGGAGTTACCCATGCTATTGAACTGTCCAACTACCGTCCATCGCTTCCATTTTTCCCTTTGTCTAATCGCGTGCCTGCTGGTCGGATCGCTTGTCGGCTGCGGCGGTTCCGGGGATCCATTTGCTTATGTGAAAGTGAACGGCAAGGTGACCTATGACGACGGCACGCCGATTCCGGCAAAGCGAATCACACTGTTCTTCATCACTGAATCAGCTCAACCGGTCGATGCGAAAACCTATCCGCCACAGGGTAAGGCCGATGTAATGGCTGCCGACGGCAAATTCGACGTGGTGACCAGCCACACCTACGACGATGGTTTGCTGCCGGGCAAACACAAGGTGCTCGTGATCCCGAAGGATGATACTGGCCGGCCGGTGGAGGGATTCGTTCCGAAAGAATACCGCGAACTTGCGACCACCCCCGTCGAAGTCGATACGGCAAATCTACCGCTGGAGATTAAGGTGAAGAAGCCGAAATGATCGGCGGCCGGCCGCGTCGCGGGCTACGCCGTCAGCTCGGCAAAGTTCTTGAGGATTCGCAGGCCGTCGGATTGGCTCTTCTCGGGATGAAACTGCGTGGCGAAGATATTGTCGCGCCAGATCATCGAGCAGAAGGGGCCGCCGTAATCGGTTTGCGTGGCGATCAGTTCCGGATCCCGCGGCACGACGTAATAGGAATGCACGAAGTACGCGTGAGCCCCATTTTCCAATCCGGCTAAGATGGGCGCTCGGCGGCGAATCTCCAGGGCGTTCCAACCCATGTGCGGAACTTTGTATTCCGCCGGCAGATCGAACCGTACCACTTCGCCGGGCAACACTCCTAGACCCTCGAACCGCCCTCCTTCATAGCCAAAGTCAAATAAAAGCTGCAAGCCCAGACAAATGCCCAAAAACGGTTTTCCGGCGGCGATCGCCTGCTTGATCGGTTCGACCAATCCGCGACGCCGCAATTCGGCAATCGCATCAGGGAAGGCGCCCACGCCGGGGAGCACGATCTTGTCGGCTGCGGCCAAATCAGCCGGGTCGCTCGTGATCAACGCTGCATGGCCGACCTTTTCGAATCCCTTTTGGACGCTGCGAAGATTGCCCATCTGGTAGTCGATGATCGCGAGCATGGGCGGGTCCAGCGGTGAACGGCGTTGGATTGAACGGAAGGCCAGGGCACGCAATCGCAGACATCCGCCCGCCCGCGGAGGTTCGCCCAGCACCCACGATTCTAAACCACACGTTGTCGCGGTGACTACTGGCCAAGCCGGTCGGCGTAGACGAACTGTCGACTGCCTCCTGCCGACCTCTTCCTCCCGCCCCTATTGTCCGCACTTGTCGGGATAGATGACCAGTTCGACTCGGCGGTTGCGGGCCTTGCCGGCAGTGGTCGCATTGCTTACGACCGGATGGTTCCCCCCGTGCCCGACCAGGAAGAGTTGGTTTGGCCGCAAATGCGTGCGGGCGGTGAGATAGTCGAACACGGCCATCGCCTCGCTCATCGAGTATTGGTGCGGCGAGACTTGCGACGGCGGTGGGTCGCTGTCGGTATGCCCTTCCACGCCGATGATCTGCTCCGAATAGTTCCGCTCGATCTCCGCGGCCACCGCGTCGAGCAACTGCGTCGCGTCGGAACGAAGCTGGGTCGTGCCGGGGCTGAACAGCCGATCCGCCGAAAGCTCGAACCGCACCGTGTCGCCATCCTGCCGGACCTCGACGCCGGGAATGCTGAGATTGGGCAGGTTCTGCTTGAGGCTGTTGTTCGGCGTGATCAGCGCCCCGGCGCGGCGCTTGGTGGAAGCGACGACCGCCTGGGCGTTCTTCTCGACGACCACTTTATCCTGCCGGGCCTGCGCCAACTGCGAGGTCGTGCTGCTGAGCTGCTCGCGCAAGGCGGAGACCTGGTCTTGCATCAGCCGCGATTGGCGCTGCGTTTGAGCCAATTGCGTTTGCAAGTCCTGATTGTCCTGATCGAGCGACGAGGCGCGGCTTTGCAGTTCTTGATTGCGCTGCGCCAGCGCCGCTTGCTGCTGCTGGACGGTCGTCAATTGAGTTTGCAATGCGTACGGATTCTGGGCGCACCCGGCAATCGCCAGCACCGCGAACGCCAACAGCACCCGGCCAGCGGCGGAACCCCGCATGGCGATCTCCGAATTGAGCGACGTGAAAAGCTGCCGCGCCGCCAGGGGCGGCAGAAGAGAAGAAAATCGGGTGGGATAGTAGCAATGCCGCGCCACTCCAGCAAGGGCAGTTCCGGCGTAGCGAACCGACGACATGCGGCTCAAGACCGGGGCCGCTATGTGCTTCGCATCAGGTCGGGGCCGCGTGATAGCGAAGCTAGCAGCCGTAAGACGCGCAGACGGTCAATCCGTTCGCGAAATCGCGAAATTGACGCTGCCCTTCCGGCGAATCATCCGCCGCCGGCACAGGACGCCGCCACCCATAGCCATTAGGCAAAGAGCGATCGAACTCGGCTCGGGGACGCCCGTCGGATTGCCGCCAATGGGGTCTGCGCCGGGGCCGGCCGGAATCGGATCGCCGCTGAAGCCTTCAGCACTCGGGGGATCAAGATTTGACGAACTCGGCGCGCCCGAGGCGAAAGGCGCCGTGGGCTGCAGGGAATCGGCGAAAGCGATTCCTCTCGACAATGTAGTGGACACACTCCGCGTGCCGTCCGCCGAAAGTCCTCCGAGAGCTGCGTCGAGAGGGTTGCCACTGGAATCCGAAGCGTCGATCGTTACCATCCCGGGGCTATTCATGGTGCCGCCGATCACGAGCGAATTTTGCGCGATATGATCGGCCGTAAGATCGCTGCCGGCGCTGACTTGAACATTGCCCAAACCGTCGATGCCACCGACGACTTGATTCGTGCCGGACACGACGACTCCGGAGGTCGTGCTGTTGTTGACGATATGCACGCGATTGCCGCCGGCCGAACCCAGGGCGGAGACCGAGCCGGCGAGTTCGAGCGTGGCCCCCGAAGCGACCGTGGCGGTGGCGCCGGCCGCGACCGTGGCCGCGCCGGAGGCGATATTGAACTTGAGTGTGCCAGCTAGGACGGTCGTGCCGCCGGTATAGGTTTTGGCGCCAGAGAGAATCAACGTGCCCGGGCCGAGCTTCGCGACGCCGGCCGGTATCGCGATCCCATTGGTGTACGTCACCGCCCCACTGGCATTGGTCGTATCGAAACCAAACCCCGTGCTTGGGGCGCCAAAAGTTGTCTTACCAAGCAGCGCCGCCACCTGCGTCTGGGTATAATCGGTGTTACCCCCGTAATTGACCGCCAGCATCGAGCCGGCATTGTTCACGGCGACCGAAGAGGTCGTGGCGAGTGCGCCGTTGTTTGCGGATTGCAAGGTACCGCCGTTGACGGTGGTCGGGCCAGTATAGGTATTGGCCCCGGTAAGTGAGAGCTTGCCGGTGCCTTCTTTAGTCAAGCTGCCGTTACTGCCGCCGTAGTAACCGCCGTTGGCGATGACTCCCGAGATCGTGGTATCGGTATTCAGGCTGCCGGAGGTCAAGGTCGCGGCGCCGAGTTGATATGTGCCGGCGCCTTCGATCGAGCCGACCGTGACGAAGGGCGTACCGCTGATGTCGAGGATGCCGCCGGCGTTGGCGATAACCCGCGCCGTGCCGCCGCTGGGGGTATTACCGCCCTCGCTGATGAAATAGGTGCCTCCGCCGGCTCCGCCGTTGCTCCCGCCATTGGAAATCAGCGTAGCCGCCGCAGCGGTGTCCGTGCCGTCGAAGTCGGTTTCGCCGCCGCCGGTGCCGCTGACCGTGCCGCCATTGTTGGTGAACGTATCATTGCCGGCGGTGGAGCTGGTGATGTACGTTTTACCGCCGCTGGCGCCGCTGACCGTGCCGCCGTTGTTGATGAACTTCGCGGTATCGGTGCTGGCGCCGCTGCCGTTGATGTTGGTGAGGCCGCCGGCAGCCCCGCTGACGGCGCTGCCGTTGTTGGTGATCGTGGCACTGGCCATGTCCGAGCCGGAGTTGAAGTCAATCTCGCCGCCGAGGCCTCCGGCGATCAGTGCGCCGCTGGTCGTCAGCGTGGCGTGGTCGGCCGTCGAGCCGCCGTAAAACACGGTGTTGCCGCCCTGCAAAGGACCATTGTAGTTGTCGAAGATTCCGCCGTTGTTGGTGATGGTGGCATGGTCGGCGGAGGCGCCGCTATTGAAGTAGGTGCGCCCGCCGACGCCGCGGTTGTTGTTATCATTCGCGCTGTTGTTCGTAATGGCGACCGTGCCGGCCTTGGAGGCGTTGAAGAATTGAGTGATGCCGCCAGACGCGCCGAAGCCGCCCGTTGCGCCACCATTGACGATCGTCGCGGTGGTCCCCGCGTTCGAGGAATCGTAAAAGTCGATTTCGCCGCCGTTTTCCCCGACGTTGGATGCCCCGACGTCGGAGCCGCCGAGGTTCGTAAAAGTGCCGCTGGCGGCTGTTGAGTTGTTGCGAAACTGCACCAGGCCCGCAGCGCCGTGATCTCCCATGCCGCCGTTCGTGGTGAAAATGCCGTTAGCGGCACTGCTCGAATCGTAGAACAGCGTCGAGCCGGTATTGCCGGCGGTCGGGCTTTGGCCCATCGTCGTGAAATGGGCGTGGCCCGCGTCGGAGCTATCGTGGAACCGGGTCACGGCGCCCGAGATCGAGCCGTTGCCGTTGGCGGTAATGATCGTGGCATTGCCGGCCGTGGACGAATTTCGGAACTCCGTGAGTCCGTCGACGTTCGTGGTCACTATGGCGGTGCCTGCGGTCGCGTTGTCCTCGAAATAGAGGCCGGAATAGATGCCGTGGGTCGCGATTGTGGCCCCGCCGGCAGACGCGAAGTTGACGAATTCATTGATGGTTAAGGTGTTGATCGTGATGTTGGCGGTGCCGCCGTTGGAGGTGTCCTCGAATTCCGTGAAACCGGGAAGCCCGCCTAAGCTGCCGGCGTTGGTGATGAGCGTGGCGGCTCCCGCAGTGGCATTTCCGCTGAAAAGAGTCAGTCCGCCAGGGACAGGGCCGCCATTGCGACCGTCGACGCCGCCGCCAGTCGTGATCGTCGCGTTCCCAGCGCTCGATCCATTGTTGAACAGGGTCTGACTGCCGCTTGCTGCAAACAGCAACGTCGCGCCTCGGGTCGCGATCGTCGCATTCCCGGCGGTCGCTCCGCTGTTAAAGATGATTTGCCCGCCATTGCCGCCCGTGTTGCTCGTCGTACTGACGCCGGCTCCGCCGAAGTTGGTGTAAACTCCTTGCCCGGCGGTTGTGCCTGTATCGGAGAACTGGATGAGGCCGCCGGCAACAGCCGCGACGGTGGAGTTGGTGTTGGCGAACGTTCCGCTGCCGGCGTTGGCGCCACGCGCGAAGTTCATAACTGCGGCCGCGGCGACCGTACTCGCGCTGCTGGCGAACGGGCCGGAGTCTATGGTCAGCGTGCCGGCGTTGACCGCCGTCGTGCCGGTGTATGAGGCTCCGCCGAAAACGACCAGCGTGCCCGCGCCCGCCTTGACCAGGCTATTGCCCGTGCCATTTCCGATCACACCAACGGTTAGCGTGTTCGCCGAAACGGTCACGGTCGGATTGGCGTTCAGCGCCACCATGCCCGTGCCGAAGTTCAGGCTCTGTGTGCCCGTGAAGGTGAAACGGCCTCCCCAGAGCTGAACGTTGTTGGTGGCGAGGGCGATGGCTCCGGCGCTCGTGTTGTCGATGGTCGTGCCGTCACTGATTGCGAATGTGCCGCTTCCGATGGCGTTCGTGTTATTGATGTTGAGGCCGCCCTGACTGAGCGTCGTCCCGCCAGTGTACATGTTCACGCCGCTGAGCGTCGTCGCGCCGCCACCCACTTTGAAGATTGAGCCGCCAATACCGCCGCCGATGCCGCTACCGGCGATTGGCCCCGAAACTTCGGTGTTGGTCGCCAAGTTGCCGAACGTCAGCATCTTGCTGCCAAGAAAGTAGTTGCCGGCCCCTTCGATCGAACCGACGGCCAGCCCGGAGACCGTCAACTGACTGATGTCGAACGTGCCGCCCGAATTAGTGACGACTCGGCTGTTGCCGCCGGTGACATTGCCGATGGTTTCAGTGAGCCCCCCGGCACCGCCATTCGCGCCGCCGTTCGTGACGAGCGTCGCCGCGCCGATGATCGAGCCGTCATTGAAAATGGTCGTGCCGCCGAGCGCGCCGGCGACGGCGCCACCGTTGGCGGTGATGGTCGCGGTGCCGCCGGTGGCGCCGCTGTTGAACACCGTCTGACCGCCATTGCCGCCACTGGAAGCGCCGCCGTTGTTCATGAATAAGGCGCTGCCAGCCGTTGTTCCGATGCCGGAGAGAAGCGTCCTTCCGCCGCTGGTGGCGCTCGTTGCCGAGCCGCTATTGGTGATTGTCCCGCTGCCGGCATTGGCGCCGTTGACGAAACTCATGGTGGCGCCGGCGGCCACCGTCGTCGCACTGCTGGCAAACACTGTCCCACTGACCGTCAACATGCCAAAATCGACTGCCGTCGTGCCGGTATAAGACGTGATGCCGCTGAAGGTCGTGTTGCCGGTCCCCAGCTTGACGATCGAGCCGCCGGTTCCGCCGCCGATTCCGCCATCGCCAATTAGGCCGGAGACGACGGTGTCGGTGCCCAGACCGCCGAACGTGAGCGTCTCGCCGCCGAGTCGATAGTTGCCTGCGCCGGCGATCGAGCCGACCGTAACGTCGGTCGGATCGCTGATGTCGAACGTGGCGCCGGCGCTTACGGTCACGGCGCTCACGGCGGCGATCGATCCGCTGACCGCCAGCGTCCCGGCATTGACGGTCGTCGCGCCCGTGTAGGTATTGGCACCGCTGAGGGTTAGTGTGCCGGATCCGACCTTGGTTATTGCCAGCATTCTCCCGGCGGGGGCGTCGGATATCACGCCGCTGAACGGCACCGGGCTGGCGCCGTCATTGCCGATCGTCAGCGTGTCAAAACCGCTGACACCGGTCGTGGTTACGTTGCCGGCGCCTGTGAGGGAGCCGATGCTCTGGGAAAACCCGCCGAGATCGAACATTGCAACGCCGGCCAAGTTGATGGCCGATCCGGGTGAAGTCGTGTTGGCGACAGAAGTCTGCAGCGTTCCCGCTTTGATCATTGTCGGTCCGGTGTAGCTGTTTGCGCCGGTGAGCACCAAGTTGCCGAAGCCGACCTTGACGAATCCACCCGGGCCGCCAATGACACCGCTCACGGTGAGCGTCGTGCCGGCGTTCACGTCGAAAGTGGCGGACGGATTGTTGAGGTTGATTGGGCGCGACATCGCAATGTCCGCCGTCGTATTCAGCACGGGGCTGCCGGCAAAATCAAACGTGAGGGTTCGGCTCGCCGTGCCCAGCATGGCATCGGCTCCGATGCGCAGCGTGCCATCGACGATGTCGGTCCCGCCGTCATAGTTGTTGCCGCCATTGGTCAGCACCAACGTGCCGGAGCCCGCCTTCGTCAACATTCCCAAACCGGTAAACTTGCCGCTGGCGGTTAGCGTGCTCGACAAGCCGCCGATGCTGAAAGTTCCTCCGCTGACGCCGAGGAAGACGGGCCGGAAAGTGGTGAAACCGGCAGTAACGGTCAGACCGCCGCCGTTGAACGCTAGTGAGTTAGCGGCGTTGCCCAGGGCGTTGTCGGCCGAGACGGAAACATCCCCGGCTTCGACCTCGATCCCGAACCCTGTTGAAGGCGAGGAAAATGAATTCGCGTGTGACAGCCGCAGCGTGCCACCGCCGGTCTTGTACAATGCGATGCCCTCGATCTCGCCGCGTCCGAAGGCGTCTCCCTCGACTTGCGAGTTAATGGTCAACGTCTGCGCATTGTCGACGTCGATAAGCGCACCGTGAATCAAAAAACCGCGGTTCGTGGTGAACGACCCGGCGGCGTTCAACGTTGCGGCATTGATGAGGATCGAATTCGATGGATCGCCGAGCCCATTATCGCCAACCACGCGCAATGTGCCGGCGTTGACGGTGACGCCGCCGGTAAAGCTGTTATTGTTGCCCAACACCAGGGTTCCGTCGTCGCCGTCTTGGACCAGGCCGCCGCCGCCGTCGATTGGGCCGACGGCTGTCAAAGTGGTCGCGTGACCTACCTCGAAGGTGGAAGAGCCCGAGAGTGTAATGTGCGTATTGGTCGAAAAGGAGGCGGTCGTGTGGAGGATCGAGGAATTCAAAGCCAGCGTGCCGGACGTGCCCGCCAACGCGATGTTGTTCGAGATAAGCAGCGTCGACGAATCTACGGTGAGTCCGCCTCCATAGGCGCTACTGGTCGCGAGTTCCAACGTCCCGCCGCCCACCATGTGGAGCGTGCCGGCGGCGGAGACGACGGGGCCAGCGAAGGTCAACAAACCGCTAGTTGATACGGTGCCCCCAGCGGACTCGACGCCCAAAGATTGGGTAGCGTTGATGTTGGCAGTCGGATGAAGAGTGCCGCCCTGGAAATCGATCGAGCCAGTGGCGGCCCCCAGGTTGGCGTTCTGAGAGACGTTGAGCGTACCGCTGTGCAGGACCGTGCTGCTGTGAGTGTTCGTGCCGAAAAGCGTGAGCGATGAGGCGTCCACGATCAGTTGGCCGCCCACAACCGGTCCGGCGATCAACAGCTTGCCCCCGGTGATATCCAGCGCGCTGACGATCTTGACGCCGCTTGAGATGACGTCGTTGCCGGCGTCATTGCCGATGATATTGATCTGGGCCGTAGAGCCGTTGTTGTCAAATATCAGATAGTTGAGATAACTCGGGTAGGAATCGATGTCGTAGTAGCCGGTCGGTCCCGCGTTCAAATTAAGAACTCCCAACGTGAAATCCTGCGGTTGTTGGCTCTCCGTCTGGAAGCCTACGAAGTGGTAGTAAAGTTCGATCAATAGGCCGTTAGTCGGAGTCGTGATGTTCGCGATATCCCCCTTGATTGCACCATCACCGGGAAACCTCCTGTTTCCGGGGCCAACCCAGTTGGTAGTTATTGCGCCGGCGACCGGATCATTTATGTACCCCCAATCATATCCAAAGCCGTCCGAGTAGACCGCGGCAAAATCAAAGGTGTCCGCCGCCACGGCGGGAATCGTAGCGGCCAACATGACTGCAAAAATCAGCGCCCCGATCTTACGCGGGCCGCGCAGTGCGATGAAACGAATCATGAGTTCTTCCTTTCCCGAGAAGCGCCGGGTTCGTTCCTGGTGAATGGCCGCGGTGCGGCCACGTTTGTGAACGGGACGACAGAATCTCGTGCGCCGCAATCGAGCGGAACGTTCGCCCAAGAGACCCGATCACCACAGAACACCGGCCAAAGACCAAGCGGTCCTGGCGGCTGTGACCGGGGCGACGGCCGGAAGCCGTCCACGGGGTCTAAGAGCCCAGCAGTGCCAATACTGTACCTAATAGGGGGTGAAAACGCAACGAGGTTGGCTATCGTTGCTGGTTTTGTTGAATGAACGACCGTCGCCATGATCAATTTCCCTTGAAACTCAAGGCCGCATTAGCATGGCAGCCGTTCGTGAATTGGCGCAAAAAAAACCGACGTGGCGGAATAACCGC